>DASWGX010000229.1:0-3135 GCA_036393455.1 Polyangiaceae bacterium | reverse complement strand
CGCGCTCTTGCAGCACTCTGAGGAGCTTTGCCTGCATCGGCGCGGGCATGTCGCCGACCTCGTCGAGAAAAAGCGTGCCGCCGTGGGCGCGCTCGAAACGACCGCGGCGTTGCTTGGTGGCCCCGGTAAAGGCGCCCGCTTCGTGTCCGAACAACTCGCTCTCGATGAGCTCCGCGGGCACCGCCGCGCAGTTGAGTTTCTGCAGCGGTCCGCTCGCGCGTGGCGAGACGCGGTGAATGGCCCTTGCCACGAGCTCCTTGCCGGTGCCGCGTTCGCCGGTGACGAGCACGCTCGCGTGGCTGCGAGCGGCCCGCGTGATGCGTTCGCGCAGCTCCAGCATGGTGGGGCTGTCACCGAGCAGATCGTCGAAGTACCCGACCTGACGCTTCAACTCGGCCGTCTCAGTCTCCGCGCGCATCAGCCTGAGCGCGTTGTCGATGACCAAGAGCAATCGGTCCGTCGACAACGGTTTTTCCAAGAAGTCGAGCGCGCCGAGCTTGGTGGCGCGTACCGCCGCCTCCACCGTGGCGTGGCCGCTCATCATAACGACCTGCGGTTCGGTGGAGTTTTGCGACCGCAGTTTCTCCAGCAAAGCAATGCCGTCGCCGTCCGGCAACGACACGTCCAGCAGCACCAGGTCGTAGGAGCGGCGCCCGAGGCGTTCTGCGGCGACCCCCACGCCGCCGGCGACGTCGACACCGTAGCCCTCCAAGGAAAGCACCTGTTTTAGCGTGCTCAGGATCGAAGGCTCGTCGTCGACCACGAGAATATGGGCACGCGCCATGGGCGCCACCGTAATCCCTCGCCGGCCGGCCCGCCACGCGCTCGTCGAGGCTCCCGGCCACGGCTTGGGCGGTGCTAATCTCGGACCCGCCGATGACCGCCCCCACCGCTTCCGGCACGCTCGCCCAGCGACCGCTCGGGCAGCTCTTGCTCTACGTCTACGAGCGGAAGCTCGGCGGTACGCTCGTGCTCGAAACGGCGGACCGCGGCAAGAGCGCAATCGCGGTCGTATCGGGTCGGCCGTACAAAGCAAGGACGGCCGAGCCCGTGATGTACCTCGGCCAAGCACTGATACGGCTGGGAGCTCTCGATGAACCGACCAGCGAGCGTACGCTCGCGCTCGCCGGTGAGCGCATGGTCTTGCACGGGAGGGCGCTCGTGGAAGAGGGCGTGGTCGACGAGCGCACGCTCGCGCGCGGCCTTCGCGAGCAGCTTCGCGCGCAGCTCTCGTGGATGTTGACCCTCCCCGGTGAGGGTGCGTTCGGCTACTACGACGGCGTCGATTTCCTGGCGAATTGGGGTGGCGAAGGCGCGCCGATCTCGCCGCTGCCGACCATCTGGCGCGGTCTGTGCTCGAAGTCCGATCCCGCCTCCGTGCGAGAAGCTGTGGCGAGGATCGCCGATCGCGCGCTCAAACTGCGGCCGGAGGCGCCGATCGCCGAGCTCGACCTGGCGCCGCGAGAGCAGGCGGTGTTGGATACGCTGCGCAGCGGCGAGTACTCCGTCGCTTCGCTCCTATCCAAGGGGCTCGGCACGCACGCCGAAGTCGAAAGCACCGTCTACGCGTTGTTGGCCATGCGGCACCTGGATTTCGGGGGACCTGCGCCGGTCGGTGCGGGCGAGCCTCCGTCGTCCGGCCGGCGCGAGCCGAGCTCCCGCCAGCGTCGCTCGCTGTCGCCCGAGAAGGTTCGTCCGAGCGTCGTGCCCGCGTCACGTGACCAGGACCCGGTCTTCGCCGCCGCCCGACGAGAGCTCGAGAAGCGGCTCGCCCTGTCCGAGAACGAATACTACGGTCTGCTCGGTGTCTCGAGCCTCGCCACTCCCCAGGAGATCCGCGCTGCGTTCCTCGCCTCTGCGAAGAAATGGCATCCCGACCGCCTCCCCGGGGAGCTCGGGGCGCTGAAGGAAGGGGCGACCCGGCTGTTCGCCAGAATTAGTGAAGCCAATCGCGTGTTGTCCGATCCGGCCCTTCGCGTTCAGCACGACGTGGCGCGCGCCAGGGGCACCGAGAGCGCCGAGGAGCAGGAGAAAGTAGCGCGCGTCGTGCGTGCGACGACGGCATTTCAGAAGGCGGAGTTCTGGCTCAAGCGCCACAACGTCGCCGAGGCGGAGCGTGAAATAGAAAAGGCGCTCGAAGACGATCCGGAACAGGTCGACTACGTGGCGCTGCGCGCGTGGATCGAGTCGCAAAAGCCCGGTGCATCGCTGGCCGACCTCATCACCAGGCTCGACGGAGCGGTCGCTCGCGAACCGAACAACATCAAGGCCCGCTACTACCGGGGTCAGTTGCTCAAGCGTGCAGAGCGGCTGCGCGCCGCCATGAAAGACTTTCGCTTCGTGGTGGAGCTGAACCCGAAGCACCTGGACGCCGTACGCGAGGTGAGGCTCTACGAGATGCGCCGCCACAGCACTCCGCCCGGCAAAACGAGCTCGAAACCTCCGAGCGCACACCCCCGGCCGCCGGGCGGCAAGGCGGCCCGCCCTCCCGAGAAATCGAGCAGCCTCTTCGGGCGCTTATTCAAGCGCTGATTTCAAAACTGGTTTCAAGACTGACTTTTCGAACGTTGAGCACGGTTCGTGCGGCCGCGCCGATCTCTACTCCAGGGCGGGCGCAGAGGGCTCGGAGCGCCGCTCCACGGCGATGGAAGCCAGGCTCGCCGTCGCATCGTCCGGCGCGGCAAAGCCGAGCCGATGCGCGCCGGGCGCGACGGCGCACTCGCTTTCTTCGCCGCCTCGACGGAGAAAAAGCGTGGAAGCGGCGCGTTCCAGCTCGAGAGTTTCCGGCTCCGCCGCCTCCGGCCACGGGCACCCGGCGTCGCCGAAGCTTTCGCCGTCGAGCAAAACGATCGGCGGATCTCCCGCGGTCACCACGAGTGTGGCAATGAAGCCACGATAGCGAGTATCGCTGATCCAGACACTGCCCCGCGCGAGGTGAAGCTCACCGTCGTAGCTCACGGTGTCCGAGCTCGGCGGGCGGTCCGGAACGAGATGGAGCGGCCAGAGCGCGTCGCCGTCGTTGGTGAGCGTCACGAGCGGCACGTCGCGCGAGTGCGGGTTGCGAACGCCGAAGCGCGCTCCGAACAGGGCGGGCGGATCCGCTTCGTCGAGCCACAGAAAGGCGCCGGCGTCGAG
>DASWGX010000228.1:0-3508 GCA_036393455.1 Polyangiaceae bacterium | reverse complement strand
CGACCGCGTGTTGCCTCGCACCAAGAGCCGGCAGCGGCCCGAGAAGGCTCACTTCGATTACGGCGACGTGGTCGTCGAGGTCGCCAATGCCACGGCGTCACCCTACTGGACCACGGTGCGGGAGACGTTCGCGTTGGAGCCGGCGTTCGATGAGCCCGTGCTCGGCACGCTGCACGTTGCGCCGCCGGCGTATCTGCTTTTGACCAAGCAATGCGGTCTCATCTACCAGATCTTCCACTGGCACAAGAACTTGGAGGACCTGTACTTCCTGCGTGATCGCGTACCGGAAATCCCCGAGCACATCGCGACGCTCCTGCCAGGCTCGGTCGACGATTCTCGCCGCATGTTTGCCCGATTGCATTCGCACAGAGCGAACGATGTGTCCCTCTGCCACCCGTTGGTCTGCGACACCGCCGTCCCCGCTCGCCACCACCGGCTCCACGAAGTTCTGACGCTCGAAAACACGCCGCTGGCGCGGGAACCCGAAGCCTGGCACGGCTTTCCCGAGCTAGGTCCCGAGGCTCGGCGCCAGAAAATGAGGTCGCTCTTGGCGGAGGAAGCCATGGTCGTCGCGGCCGAGCAGTACCTGCACCCGAGCTTCGGCTTCGTCTCCGAGGACGAGACGGAGCTCACACGCTGGGCCCTGCGCATGCTTGCCGTCGGCAAGCTGCCGGAAGCTTGGCGTTACTTCACGGTGAACCACTACCGCGAGATCCGCGCCCTGATTCCGGCGGGGTGGCTCGCCCGCACCGGCGTCCTCGAGGTCGCTCGCACGATCGACTCGGAGCCCTGTGCGTCGGGTGTCGAAGTCTGCAGCGGCGCCGGCACCGTGCTGATGCAAGGTTCCAAGGCGCCGTCCGGCTGAGCGGCGTTCATGCCCCCGCCGCGAGGGCCGGCTCCAGCTTTCGCTCGGCGTCGACCAAAAGCGCGTGGATTGCGCCGGCGTCCGCTGCTTTCAGGAGCGAGGGCACGACCTCTTTCTGCGCGAGCATCTGAACCAGCTTGGCGAGCCACGGCAGATGAAGCTCGTCGTATTTGAGGCCCAGCACGAAAAACAGATGCGTCGGTTTGCCGTCGAGGGCGTCGAAGTCGATGCCCTCACGCGAGCGTCCGAGCACCATGAAGGGCTTCACCACTTGCTCGGGGTGCCGGCGCAACGTGTGAAGAAACGCGAGGCCGTTGCCGATTGCGCTCGGCATGACGCTTTCACGCTGGATGAGGGCACCGACGAACCAGGTTCCGTCGCGGACCAGCCCGAGCCTCTCGGCGTGCGTGGCGAGCTCCACGACGACGGAAGGTTTCTCTTGCCCCACGAGCTCCGGCAGGACGTGGCTCGCCTCGAAGCAGCTTGCCAGCGCCAGCATGCGGCGTGGCGCGTCGGAACGCGCCGGCTCCACGTGTCGCGGCGTGATTCCGAGCATCTGATCGTCGAGCCAGGTGTCGATCATGGCTTTGCGAAAGCGCCACTGATTGCCGACCTTGACGCCGGGAAGGGCGCCCTCCTGAACCAGCTTGAGCACGGTTCGCTCGTTCACGCTGAGGTACGTGGCGAGCTGCTTGACCGTCATCAGGCGGTCATCCATCGGCCGGGATATCCCTCTGTCGAGCCTCGTGTCGAGCCTCGAGGTGCCAGCTTGACATTTACGCTTTACTACGTAGAACTACGTCCGTTGTCAATAGATGACGTCCGTTGACCCTGGAATACCCTTGGATGAGCCCTCAGCCTGACCGCGAGGAGGGCTCCGCATCGAGCCGGGACCAGCGGGAGCAGCCGTGACCCTCGGAGCGCTCGTCGTAGCCACGGGCATTTTGCTGGCGAGCGGCGCCCTGGCGCTGCTCGCGGGCCGCTCGAATCGCCTCGCGCTCTCGGTCGGCACGGCGGGGTGCGTGCTCGCGTCGCTCGTGGGAGCCGTTGCGTCGGCGCGCGTGCTCGTCTTCGCGGAGGACGAAGTGGCGCGGGCATCCTGGCACGTGCCGATCGGCGAGCTTATCGTCGGAGTCGACGCGCTGAGCGCTTTCTTTCTGCTGTGCATCTACCTGGTGAGCGGGCTCGCCGCCGTGTACGGAGCCGGCTACCTTCCCGGGCACGCGGAGGGGCGATCGCTCGCGCCCGCGGTGTTCTTCTTTTCCGTGCTCGTCGCGTCGATGACCGGCGTGGTGCTCGCCAGGGACGGCGTCTTGCTGCTCGTCTCCTGGGAGATCATGTCGCTCTCGGGGTTCTTTCTGGTGACCTTCGATCACGAGCACGACAAGGTGCGGCGCGCGGGTATGGTGTACCTGGTAGCCTCCCAGCTCGGCACGGCGTTCTTGTTCGTCCTGCTCGGGCTCCTGGCGCGTCACGGCGGAGACTTCAGTTTCGCTTCCATCGCTCGCGCCGGCGCCCCGAGCGCCGAGCTCGCGAACGTCTGCTTTCTGCTTGCCCTCGTGGGGTTCGGCACCAAGGCGGGGTTCTGGTTTCTTCACACCTGGCTGCCCGAAGCACATCCGGCGGCGCCGAGCCACGTCTCCGCGACGATGTCGGGCGTCATGATAAAGCTGGGGATCTACGGCATTCTTCGCGTACTCACGCTGCTCGGGCCGCCGCCCGTGTGGTGGGGAATCGTGCTCATCGCCGTCGGCGCCGTGTCCGGCGTGCTCGGTGTTCTGCACGCGCTCTCGCAGCACGACCTCAAGCGGCTGCTCGCCTACTCGAGCGTGGAAAACGTGGGCATCATCGCGATGGGACTGGGCCTCGGCTTGCTCGGGCAAAGCGTCCAAAATCCGTCGGTCGCCCTGCTCGGGTTCGGCGGCGCCATGCTGCACACGCTGAACCACGGCCTCTTCAAGGGGCTTCTCTTCCACGGCGCGGGCAGCGTGCTCGAGGCCACCGGGACGAGCGCCCTCGACGCGCTCGGCGGGCTGTCTCGAAAAATGCCGCTCACGGCCGCGACGTTTCTGGTGGCCTCGCTCGCCATCTGCGGTTTACCGCCGCTGAACGGGTTCGTGAGCGAATGGTTGATCTACGTCGCCGCGTTCCGCGCGGGAGCCGGCTTTCACGGTCTTGCCGGCGTCGCCGCGGTGTTCGTGATTCCAACCCTGGCGCTGGTCGGCGGCCTGGCCGCGGTCTGCTTCGTCAGGGCCTACGGAGTTCCGTTCCTCGGCACCGGCCGCAGCGAAGCGGCCGAGGCCGGCCGCGATCCGCCGCTTGCGATGCGGGTATCCATGGTCCTCGGCGCCGCCGCGTGCATTGCGATCGGCGTGTGGCCGGACGTTGCCGTTCGCCTGGTCGAACGTCCGGCGCGGGTCATGGTCGGCGCGGCCGCGACCGCCGCTCCAATGCTCGAAGAGCTCGTTGCCGTGACGCGCGTCGCCGCCGTCGTGCTCGGGCTTACGGGCCTTTTCGTCCTGACTCGGTGGGCGCTGCTGCGCCGTCGAGAGGTGGCGGTCGGAACGACCTGGGGCTGCGGATGGGAAGCCGCGACGCCACGCATGCAGTACACGGCGTCATCCTTCGCAACGCCGGCTCTCG
>DASWGX010000227.1:0-3157 GCA_036393455.1 Polyangiaceae bacterium | reverse complement strand
CACCACGGCCTTTTGATCCGACTCGTCGTAGATCACGAAGCGTTCGGATAGACCGACTTCGGACGCGTAGCGGCGGAGCAGGCGCGCGCAGACCGAATGAAACGTGCCGACCCAGAGGTCGCGCGCGACTTCCGCGCCGGCAAGTTGCTCGAGCCGGTGCCGCATCTCGCCAGCGGCCTTGTTGGTGAACGTGACAGCGAGGATTCGGTACGGCGGAACCCGATGCACGGCGAGCAAATTGGCGATGCGGTAGGTGATGGTTCGCGTCTTGCCGCTGCCGGCGCCGGCGAAGATCAAGAGCGGCCCGCCGGGGTGGGCCACTGCTCGCGCTTGCGGCTCGTTCAGCTCCGCCATGTCGGCGTAGTATCATCATGGCGGCGCCTCGGGGGAGCGGCGGGTGCGCCGGCTTCAATCTCGCGCCTTTTGCGGTCACGCGCAGCGGGGTTAGCCTCTTGGATACGTTGAGCGCCGCCCACCTCGCGCAATCCTCCGAAAACGCCGCAGAGCACGTCCCTGGCGCCATCGTGCACAGCGGCGACGTCGTTCCGACCTGCCCGTCCCTCTGCTCGTGTTGCCTGCGCGTCGCATCCGCGACGGTGCGCGAGCGGGGGCGCGGGCGAACGTTGCTGGTGCCGTACTGCGACGAATGCCTGGGCCATGCGAGCCGGACTCGAACTCGCGTGCTATCCCTGAGCTCGAGCGGCGTGCTCCTGGTGGCCGCGGCCGGCGCGTCTTTGCCCTGGCTCGGCGCCGCCATCCCCGGTCCGGTGCGCGCGGCTCTGTTGGTCGTTGCGGGGCTCTTGCCGATCGCCCTCGCGCGGCTTTTTGCACCGCGCCGCGCTTCGGGCCATACCGCGGCCCTGCGCGCCGTCTGGTGGCGGCGCGACGGAACGCTCGGCTGTCGCAACGCCGCGTGGGCACGATTGCTCGCCCCGGTGCGAGCGCTCGAGGTCGCCCATCTCCGCGAACCGTGGTTCTCACCCTGGATCGCTCTCGGACTCGGGCTCGCCTTGAGCGCGGGACCGCTCTTGGACGGTTACTTTCGGCCCTGGGTTCGCATCGTCAACCTGACCGATGGCACGCTGACGATCCACGTCGACGGGCGGCCCGTCGCGACCGTGGAACCTACGAGCGCCGAGAGTGGAGCGGCGGGCGCCCGTGTCCGCGTCCCGGCCGGTGCCCGACGTTTGCAAGCCGTGCGAGCGGACGGCGCGGTCATGTCCTCGGTCGCCGCCGCCGTGCTCGGCGGGCACGAGCACCTCTACGCGCCGGCCAGTGACGAGCATTGTTTCTGGATCGAGCAAACCGGCTACGGCCGCGCGGCTGCCGGCGGCAGTCGCGTGGCGCCGCTGGCCGGCCGCGGTCGTTTCTGGGGGCTCCCCACTACTCTCGACACTTGGTTCGCTCCCAATCCGCCCGAGCCGCGGTGGCCGTTCGGGGTCACGGGGGGCGTCCTCCACGCTTTACGCCAAGCCCCGTGCGAGGAAGCGCCTGCCGCGGCGAGAGCGCCGTGACGAGTTTGCCCCGGGTCGTTGGCAAGGCGCGGGCAGTGACTATACTGCCGCGGCTCATGTCCGAGGAAGAACGAGAGGCCAAGAGCCAGCGACCGAGCACGACTCCCGACGCTGGGGCCGAGGCACGGCCCACGCCGGTGTCGCAACCCCCCCGCTCCGAACGCGGTGCGCCAGCGTCTCACGACCAGTCGGCCGAAGCGGCGCGAGCCGGCGAAGTCAACCGCGACGGAATGGGCGAAGACGAAACGGAAGCGGCTCCGATGGACGCCGAGCCCGCCGATCCCCTGGCCGAGGCGCAGGCGGAAGCGGCGAAATTGCGCGATCAACTGCTGCGAACGGCGGCTGATTTCGACAACTTCCGCAAGCGCTCGCGACGAGAAATGGAAGAGACCCAGCGCAAGGCACGGGAGGACATGTTGCGGGAGCTGCTGCCGATCTTCGACAACCTCGAACGCGCGGCGGAACACGCGAAATCGGCAACGGACGTCCAAGCGCTCTCCCAGGGCATCGACCTCGTGATGAGACAGTTCGTCGACACGCTGGGACGCCTTCAAGTCGAGCGCGTTGCGACCGTGGGCCAGCCTTTCGATCCTTCCCTGCACGAAGCAATCCAGCACCTCGAAACGACGGAATACCCAGCGGGAGCGGTGGCTCACGAAGTGCAAGCCGGTTACCGCGTCGGGGAGCGCCTGGTGCGGCCGGCGCTGGTCGTGGTGGCGAAGGCGCCGAGCGGATCGGCCGACGGCGCCGGCGAGACTAACTGAAGCGCCGATCGGTCGCATGCATGCGGAGAGCGTCCGCTTTCGATCGGGTGCTATCGCCGCCTGGGGCTCGCTCCTGGATCGACCGCGCTTAGTGTCACCGCTTTCGCCAGAACCAAGCCGCGAGTATGCTGAGGCTCTGCATGGCGAAGATCATCGGGATCGACCTCGGGACCACGAATTCTTGCGTTGCCGTCGTGGAGGGAGTCGGGTCGCGGGGTTCACCCGAGGTGATCGTCATCCCCAATACGGAAGGTGCGCGTACGACGCCGTCGGTGGTCGCGTTTACGGCGCGCGGCGAACGCTTGGTGGGCCAAATCGCGAGGCGCCAGGCGACGACCAACCCGGAAAACACCATCCACGCCGTCAAACGCCTGATGGGGCAGAAGTGCGAGGCTCCGGAAGTGAAGCGCCAGGGCCAGTCCGTCTCCTATTCGATCGTCGCCCACGACAACGGAGACGCGTGGGTGACGGCCCGCGACAAACGGCTTTCGCCGCCGGAGGTGTCCGGCATGATCCTCTCGGCCTTGCGGGAGATCGCGGAAGCTCACCTGTCGGAAAAGGTGACTCAAGCGGTCATTACGGTGCCCGCCTACTTCGACGACGCTCAGCGCCAGGCGACCAAGGACGCAGGAGCCATAGCGGGTCTCGAGGTGCGCCGCATCCTGAACGAACCGACTGCCGCGGCGCTGGCTTTCGGCTTCGATCGAAAACAAGTCGAGTGCATCGCCGTCTACGATCTCGGAGGAGGCACGTTCGACATCTCGATCCTGGAGGTCAAGGGGGGAGTCTTCAGCGTGCGGGCCACCGGCGGCGATACGCACCTCGGCGGCGAAGATTTCGACGTGCTCATCATCGACAAGCTCGCCGTCGAGTTTCAAA
>DASWGX010000226.1:0-7504 GCA_036393455.1 Polyangiaceae bacterium | reverse complement strand
CATGCTTTGATGCTGAGCTATTGGGACGCCGGCATCCGTTTCATCGAGTCGAGCGAGCCCGATGCGGCCGTCGGCCTGCGCAAGGAAGCGCCGTTCATCCACGTGGATCCAAAGGCCGCCTCCACGAGCAAGTTCCAGCCGCTCTACTCGGCGGCACCCCTCGTCACCGGCGATCAGTCGACACCGCTCATCGAATACCTCGGTCGCGCCGCCGTGCTCGAGACCGCCAAGCAAACCTTCGCACTCCGCGAAGTGCTCGCCGCTCTCGGGCGCTTGTCGAGCCTGCCCACCGCCCGGCTCGAACGCGCCTTCGCGGAGCACCTCGACACGGCCAGTTATCGCCTCGATGCCTGGAAAACGGGCCTGTCCGCCCTGCGGCTCTCCGAGCTCCGCAGCGTCCGCAGTCAGCAGGGGCGACCGAACGGCATTCTGCTCGGCGCCTACGGCTTCGTGGAAGACTTGCGCCCGCGCGCGTCGAATCTCGAGCCCGCACCGCTGAGCCCCGAGCTTGCCGAGGTGTTCCGGCGGGAAGGCGAAGCGCCTCCCTTGATCGATCCGGAAAACGCCGGCCACCTGCACGCGCCTTCGCTCGACCACGCCGCCACCGCCGCCATCCTGAACAACGCGTTCCGCGTGCACGGCAGCGAAGCGACTCCCCAATTCGCGGCCGTGAATCTCTCTTCCGAGCGCGTGCGCCGGGCGCTCGCCGTGCTCGAAGGCATGCGCAACGGCCAGAGCCTCGGGGCGCTGCTCGGCTACCGCTTCGAGCGCGGCTTGCACGATGCTCACGCCATCGCCGAAGTCGACAAGTTCATTCATCCCTTGCGCACCGTTTTTCCCCTCGTCGCGGACAAGCTTCGCGAGACTCGGCCCGAAGGGGACGTCGACGTCCGCCTCGTCGAAGCTCGCAACGTCCTCGACGCCGTCGCGTTGCTCGAGCACGTCAGAACGTCGGGCGTGGAGTCGTATCCGTTCGGCAAACCCAGCGGAGACGGGCCCGGACAGCTGCCGGAGGCTACGGTCGAGGAGACCCGCGCCATCGATGCCGAGCTCGAGCGCCTCATGGACATCCATGACGCGCTGGCGGACGTGATTCTATCGGAGAGCGTGTATCAAACCGTGCGCGGGAACTTCGACCGCGCCGGCGGCGCACTGAAAACGATGGGCCAGGCGCACCACCCGCCGGAAATGGAAGTCGTGCTCACGCCGCGCAGCGGCAAGACGCTCACGCACCGCGTCGCCCTTCACCTGGACGCGGCGGTGAGTCCCACGACGTCGCCGAACGCCCTTGCGATGACGCCGCGGGCGAGCGCGCTCGCTCCGTTGAACCACTGGCTCGGCGGCCTCTTGCCGCTGCCCGAAACCGTCGGTTGCCGCGTCACGTACACGACCCCGGCCCTTGCTTCCGAGCAAACGCGCACGGTGACGCAGGCCGATCTCGGCCTTCAGCCCGTCGATCTGCTCTTCTTGACGAGCCTCGAGCTCGACGCCGCGACGGACCGCGGCACGGCGGAGCTCGACAGCCGCATCGTCCAGTTCGTGCGCTACGGCGCGGGCAATCATCCGGGCACGCGCGTCACGATCGAGTACACGGAACCCGTGACCGGGGTGCCGCTGTTCGAAGTGGCGGCCCTGCTTCGAAGCCTGCGCGAGATTGTATTGAAGGGCCGCAGCCTCTCGGCCTCGGACCTCGCTCTGCCCGCCGAGGCCGAACGCCGCCGCGCGAGTCTCCAGCCGGACCTCGACGACGTCGAGACGCGCGTTCGCGCCGCGATCGACGCGCTGTCCGCCTTGCTGCCGCGCTTCGACGCGCTCGCCAGCGTCGCACCCCTGGACGACTACCTGCGGGACGCCACCGCGCTCTTGCTGGATCTCGCGCGTTTCGGCGTGCCGCTCACGACGACGCTCGAAGTGCACAGCACGATTCGGGATATCGTCGCGCGCGTCCACGACAAGACGCGCCAAGTTTCCGAACGCTGGCAGGGCAAGGCAACGGCGTTCCTCAGCGAGCTCGCGCGCTATGCGACGCTCACGACGGACGAGGAACGGCTCGGGCTCTTGCGAAACCTCGAAGGCCTGGTCTCGGCCGCGCGCACGCCCGAGCCGCCGGGAGACCTCGACCTCTACCGGGCCGACATCGAAGCCAAAAAGGCGGTCTTCGACGCGGCGCTCGAGGATTTCATCGCCTTCCCGGCGCTCGACGTGCCGGCGCTCTCGGGCGTCTTCGCCGCGGCCGACGCGCTCGCTCTCCGGGCCGCGGCGCTCGACGCCGTACCCTTCAGCACGGAAGACGAAAAAGCCGCGGCCGAGCTGGCGCGCACGGAGCTCGAGGCTCGCGTCGGCGAGCTCGAAGAAACGGTGACGAGCCGGCGCGACGAGGCCGCGGCGCTTCTCGGCGGTATCGCCTCGATCGCCATGGGCGAACGCGCGGCGCTCCTCGAGCGCGCCATACGACTCGTGCTCGGCGACGAAATGCGCACCCTTCCGCGCTTCGTGCTTCCCGAACGCGACGCCCTCGAGCTCGAAAACGCGCGCGACGCCGCGTCGAATCTCGTCGCGCATCTGACGGCCGCGCATCCCTTCCCGGTCGACGACTGGCTCTACGGCATCGCGCGCGTGCGCGAAAAGCTCGGCCATTGGGAGACGATGACGCTGCTCGTCGAAGCGCTCGAGCTGTCCGCGCCGGCGTTGACGCCCCTTCAGCTCCCCCATCGCGAGGACGACCGCTGGCTTGGGCTCGAGTTCCCGGAAGACTACGGACTCGACGGCGAACGCGTGCTCTACACGGCGCACTTTGCGACTCCCTTCGACCCGACGCAGCCGCAACTCGGCTTGCTCGTCGACGAGTGGACGGAAATCATTCCCGGAGACAACGAGACCACCGGCGTCGCGTTTCACTTCGACCAGCCGAACAGCGAGCCTCCGCAAACGCTGCTGCTCGCGGTACCGCCGGTGCGACGTGGCGCGTGGCGCTGGGACGACTTGGTCGCCATCGTCGAGGAGACGTTCGGTGAAGCGAAAAAACGCGCCGTCGAACCAGGGCACATCGACACCGGCGCACTCGCGCAGTTCTTGCCGGCGGTGCTGTCGGCGGTGACGCTGCATCCGATCACGATCATGGCAAACCTCATGGCTACCCAGGCGCAGGCAGCGGAAGGAGACGGTTGACCAATGGCCGAGACCCCCATCGACGACGTTGGCGCCGCCCTCGCCGTGCTGGCCTTCCCGACCATCACACGCTGGAACCGCCTGGAGGGTCGCCCGCGCGCGAAGGACTTCGACCGCGCGCTCAAAGCGGAGGTTCGCGACGCGCTCTGGATGCTTTCCAAGCAATGGCAGCTCGGCGAGCTTCGCGGCGAGGACGCCGGGCACGCCGTCTTCGCCAAGATCAAACTCGACACCACGCGGCTCGACCGCTACCGCGCCGCGGACGGCCCAGTCGAGCCGTATCGCGACGAGATACCGCTCGAAACGCGCGTAGAGGCCAAGCCCATCGACCTCGCATGGGACGGCCGCAACATGCGGCTTTCCCTGAGAGCGATGCTCGGACGTCAGTGGCGCAAGATGCTCGATGCGGCGGCACTCGGAACGTTCGGCGATCAGTACCGCGCCCTCTACCGCATCGAGCTCCCGCCGCGCGACGGCGGCGGCGATCACGTCTACGCGCGGCGCGCGGATTGGCAGCAAGCCCTGGCGCTCTCGCGGCGCGCCATCGACGGAGGCGCCCTGTATCGCCACCTGACCGAGAATATGGCGCATCGCGCCTCGGACGGCGTCGACGCGGGCGCTTCGGCCGGGGCGCTCGACACTCTCGGTGATCGCTTCGTGGAGTGGTTCCGGAGCCTCTATTTTCAACCCGCCAGCGCCGAGTCGGACGCCTGGATGGAGGAACGGCTCGAGTACCGCTTTGCCTGCGCGGCGCCGCATGCCGCCGGGGACCGCGTGCTCGGCGCGGAAGAGTACTATCACGGCCGTCTCGACTGGTACTCGTTCGACGCCGATCCGTCCGCGCGGCTCGTCCTGGACGAGCCCGGCGGGGCAGCGCCGGAAACCCCTGCGGTGTCGTTCATTCCGGCGCCGGTCGGGTTCGAAGGCATGCCCGATCGCCGCTTTTGGGCGCTCGAAGACCGAAAGACGAACTTCGGGCAGCTGACGCCGTCCACCACCGACCTCGGACAGCTCTTGTTGCTGGAGTTCGCGCTCGTCTATTCCGGCGACTGGTTCGTCCTTCCGGTGCCGCTCGCCGTCGGTTCGCTCGCCAAAGTGGCCGGCCTCGTCGTCACCAACACCTTCGGCGAGCGCTTCTGGATTACGTCGGCCAATCAGGGCCGCGACGAGGACTGGCGGCGCTTCAGCATGTTCACGCTGAGCGTGCGCGGCGATCGCGACGTCCCGAGCGACACCAGTCTGTTCCTGCCTCCCGCGCTGGCAAAGGTACAGGAAGCGCCGCCAGAAGAAGAGGCGCACCTGGTGCGAGACGAAATGGCGAACATGGTCTGGGGTGTGCAGACGGTGATTCCGACCGTGATCGGCCCCGGCACCGCGGGCAAGGAATTCGCGGACGCCGTGGCGACGTTTCACCGCGACGACGCCACCGCCACCGCGGCCGAATACCAGGCCCCCATCTACTATCATGCACAAAGCTCCGTCCTCGAGCACTGGGTGCCCTTCGTCCCGGTGCGAGCGTCGGCGTCGACGCGCGACGTACGCCTCCAGCGCGGCAGAATGTTGCGCTTCAACGACCCGTCGAGCGACGAACCGGTCACCATCTCGCCGCGCATCACGCTGTTGCGGCCGGGGCTCGACCAGAGCCCCAAACTTCCCTACTTCCTCGATGAACGAGAAGTGCCGCGCGAGGGCATCAAGGTGTCTCAATCCTTTCAGCGCGCGCGCTGGAAGAACGGTCGCACCTTCGTGTGGCTCGGAGCGGCCAAACAAGTCGGCCGCGGCGAACGCACGAGCGGCCTCGCCTTCGACGAGATCCGCAACGCGGACCCGGAAGAGCAACCTTGAGCGTCGCGCCGCTCACTGCGCGCCGACGGAAATCTCGCGCAGCTCGAGCACACTCGAGGCGCCGGAGACGAAGACGCGCAGCGCTTGCACGCCGGCTTCGAGCGAGGCGCCGCCGAGCTCGACGCTCGCTTCGGCGCCCGACGTCGAGGCCAATGCGACGTCCGCGGCGACGTCTGCTCCAGCAAACGCGAAGCGCAGGCTTCCGCCGTCCGCGCTCGCGAAATACCGGACGCCGAGAGTATAGTCGGCGCTCTCGGGGACGTAGACGGTGTACGTGAACCATTCACCGGCCTCGAGCTCGGTGAGCACGAGCTCCGAGCCCGGGCCGCAGCCGATGTCGACGTCGTCGCTACGGTACTGACCGCCCGAGTTGCCCTCGGAGAGGTCGTGGTACGTCCGCCCCTCGCCGCTGATCGGGAAATGGTCGTAGTTCACGGCCGGGATCGCTCCGGGCAATACGTGCACGGCGAAAACCGGCAAGCCGTCGGCGAAGCCGCTCACCGGATCTCCCGCGCACCAGAGCGGCCTCCGGAACGTCAGCGCGCCCCAGCCGGGATGATCCAGATTGAAGCCGACGCCTTCGTAGCCGCCCTGTTCGATCGAGACGTCGCGCGCCCGCTCCGTCCACAGCGTCTCTTCGCTCGAACGCCCCATTCGCACCTGAAAGTGCGCGAGCGGCTGCTCGAACACCGGACGCTTGCCGGGGAAGTCTCCGCGCGAGAGCTCGACGAAGTCGTTGTCGAAGTAGGGATTAACGGCTTTCGAAAGCCAGCGCCCGCTGCGGTCCAGGCGCTCGACGAATTCGGCGCCGCTCGGCTCCCACGGCGTCGTCTGATCGGGAAACGATGCGATCAACGACGCGTTGTAGCGACCCGAGAACTCGAACCCTTCGAGCAAGCGGTCGTCGAGGGCGTTGTACACCGCGTCGCCCTGATTCCACGCCACTTCCGCAATTCCCGCGCAGATCCCCAAACCAAAAAAGGCGTGCTGTTGATCGCGCGAGCTTTCCTGGGACTGACCGGTTTCCCACACGTAGTGCTCGAGGACGCCGTTGTACCCGTAGTCGGGCGTCGTACTCTGCATGCCGCCATACTGGTAGGTCGTGAAGTACTCGTTGTCGTCGATCTCGGCGCCGGAAGGCGTCGGCCCCGACGCATAGGGTAGGTCGTCGGGGCGGTGCGGCTCGCCTTTGAAATAACGCAGGGCACGCTCGAACATGATTCGATTGTCGAGGAAGACTCCCATCGTGATCATCGCGCGCCAGGCGATCAGATCTTGGTTGCCGTGGCGGCCCGGGTCGCCGTTGTGGATCCTCCAGTAGAAGGTGCCGTTGTTGGCTGTCACCGACGCGGGCACCGCGCTCGACGAGTAGCCGGGGTAGACGAGCATGTCGGAAAACTCCTGGACGTCGGAAGCCGACCAGCCGTCGTAGCTGCTCTTGATGATTTCCGCGGCTTCGGCCAGCTTCCAGGCGTAGAGCCCGCCGTTGAGCGCCTCGGTGCCGCCGCCCGTCACTTCCGTCAGAGTCTTCCAGGTGTTGAAGATCTCGACCGCCTTTTCCGCGTGCCGCTCGTCGCCGCCGATCGCCCACATCAGGGCGTTCAAGTACGCGGCGGTGACGTCGCTCTCGAAGGCGGAGCGGTTGGTTTGCTCTCCGTCGCGTGAAACCACGGTGACGCCCGGTTCACCGCGAACGTCGTAGTCGAAGCTCGCCGCCGAGTGATCGGCGAGCTCCTCGAACGCCGTAGCCCACGGCTCTACACCCGCCTCCACCATGTAGCGCATGCGGTCGAAGTCCGATCGCTTGTGCAGACCGCCCGGATGGACGAACGCCTCGACTTCGCTCAGAGCCCCCGGCTGATTGCAAACAAGCGCGCCGCCGGTTCCCGCAATGCCGCCCGCGCCGCCCGCCGCGCCGGTTCCCCCGCTCGAAGCCTGACCACCGCCGCTCGCACCTGCCCCTCCCGTGCCGCCCGGGCCCGAGGTGGCGCCGCCGTTACCGCTGGCCGTTCCGGTGCCACCGCCGGCGCTCGACCCGCTCGCGCTCGCCCCTGTGCCACCTGCCGTCGCACTCGCGCCGTCGGACGCCGATTTGCCACAGGCCGCGACGAGCGCGCCGAAAGCCGCAAACCCGGCGGAGCGAAACACGAGCGCACCGGGAGCGCGCGAACCCATCCACGCATGATGTCACGAAACAGCCGCTCGCGGGAGAGAGTCAGCACTCTTGATCCATGAAATCGGGCGCGAGCGAGCGGGGCCGCCGGAACGGTGTCGGTTGCGGGAACGGGAGCGGTGTCGGGAACGGCTAACGGCAAGGCGGGAGCGGAGCCGCGCTGGCGCGCGGTTCGGCTCCGGTCTCGGTCGGAGCCGGTTATGTCGGTTTTGGTTGGGGCGTCAGCCCGGTTCGGGTCAATCTCCTTCAGCAAAGCGTGGAGGGACGATGGGCTCGCAGACCGGCAAGTTGCTGGTCTGTGGTGGTGACGAGCGCGAA
>DASWGX010000225.1:0-10492 GCA_036393455.1 Polyangiaceae bacterium | reverse complement strand
CACATTGTGGGCAATGGTAGGTCGGGCGTGCCGTTGGGCACCCGTTCGGCAGGGTTTCGGCAGGGGTCCGCTGCGTCCGAAAAGCACCGCGTTCGTGCGGTGGACCCGGCGGTGACGCTGGCCGAATGCGGTATAGTCGCCGTTCGGTCTTCGCCTGTATTCGAGATGGCCTACAAGTCACTTGTCGTCGGCAACGTATACCTCTTGCGCTGGGATGCCGTGGAGCTCGGAGACGCGGCGAAGGTCGCCGCGGAGGTCGAGAAGGCGGCCAAGCTGACCCCACCGCCGTTCTACTACATTGCCATCGCACCGGCCTCCCTCGAGCCGCCGCGGGACGCCGTACGAAGCGAGATTGCTCGGGCGACCAGGGATCATCTTCTGCGGGTGTGCAGCAAGGTGTATCTGGTCATCGAGCAGAAGGGCTTCAAGGGGGCCGCGATGCGAACGATCGCCGCGAGCATGTTCCTGCTCATGGGAAAGCGGGGGCGCGTACATCCCTACGAGACGCTGCAAGAGGCCCTATCGCATTGCGATGAGCTGAACGTCCCCGCCATTACCGTTCTTTCCACGGCGCGAACGCGAGGGTTCATCACCTAGCGGGGCTTGGGCCCCAGCCCAACTTCCGCATGTTCGAGGTTCTTGCCACCACCGTGTGCTTTAGACCGCAACGGGTTTTGGGGAGGGGCTGGCGCAGCCCCTCCGATCGGCGGTGCCGCTCGGGTCCCCCCTCCCAACAACGCACCCCGCAAGGGGGTGCGCTGCGCGTGGGGCCAAAGCCCCACTTGCCCAACAGCCATTGCAAAAATTGACTCATTTTTCAACGTCGTCGCTCGTCAAGAACACTAACGCGCCGATGTCGTTCGGACGTCAGTCGGCGAGTAGCTCGGGTGGGCTGGGCTCTTCTCCGAGTGCGACGTCTCCCCAGCGAACGACCATTGCGCCAGCGGAAGAGACGCTGCCGATCGAGTACATCAAAACCAGATCGTCTTTCTCGATCGGGAGTTCCCGCGCCGCATGGTACAAGTTCACGGGCAGCAGGGCGGGTCCCATGTTTGCAAAGCGGGGATACGTGTCGATGACGCGGGCGGAGTCCACGCCCAGCGTGTTCGCGCAGTACTTGGCGTACCAGGCCAGCGGGGTATTGAACACGAATGCGTCGATGTCTTCGAGCCGAACGCGCGCGTCTTCGAGAGCACCGTGGCAGCATCGGATCAGAAAATCCTTCGAACAGTCCCGAATGACGCTCGCCGCGTAGGGGCTGCTCTGCAGGCGGAACCCGAGCGCGCCATCCTCTCGCGTGTAGTTCTCGTACCAGAGCGCACCGCACGTACGACCGGTGTGCAACGAGTGGCCACCCAGTCGACCGTACCCGGGCTCCACCTCACCCAGGACGAAAGCTCCCGCACCGTCCCCCACGGTCCAGGAAATCGTGTCGCGCGTGTCGGTATCGCGCGAGTAGGTGCACGACGTGACGACCAGCGCGTTGTCGTACTGCCCCGCAGCAATGAGTGCGCTCGCCGTGTTCAGACCGACCATTGCGCCCGAGCACGCGGATTCCAAATTGAAAGCCATGCCCCGGAGCTCGAGCTCGCGTGCCAGGTACGACGAGTCCTGCGCCCCTATGTGGTCCGGGAGAAACGAAGCCACGATCAATAGGTCTACGTCGGAGGGCGCCATCGCAGCGGCCGCGAGCGCCTTCTTGGCCGCCGATGTTTCCAGGCTCAAGGCGCCTTCGCCTGGGGTCAGCACGCGACGTTCGACGGTTCCTCTGAACGGATCGGAAAGATATTTTGCCATCTCGGCTTCGAAGGGATCGGCCGGCCCGCGATCTGGACCCGCCCAAATGCGCCGCTGCTTCTTGGCTGCGACCGCCTCGAGGATTTCAGGGTGGTGATTGTGCCAGAAACGGCTCGTGCGTATCCCCTTCGGAAAGTCGACGGCCAAAGCCTTGATTCCTACACTTTTCATCCAACGTTTCTCGGCAGAGCCGCCGCTCCTTGCCTGATCAGGCTCTTCACTCGCATGAGGACCGGCGAAGGTTCGTTGCCGTCGATCGAGACGTCGACGACCACGGGGCCGTCGGCCGAAAGTGCCCACTTTAGCGCCGCGCCGACTTCACTTTCTTCCCGAGCGTGAACACCATCCGCACCCATGGCCCGCGCCACCGCCACGAAGTCGACCTCTGGAAACTCCGCCTCTACCGGCTGGTAGCCGAGCGCCCGCATTCCCTGCTCCACCATCCCATAGCGACCGTCGTTGAGAACGACCCAGACCGCGGGCGCACCGTATTGCACTGCGGTATTGATCTCGTTGTTCATCAGCATCGCGCCGTCTCCGACCAGCGCGACCGTGCGGCGCCCGCTGGCAAGGGCCGCGCCCAGCGCGCCCGCCGTGAAATGGCCCATGGAGCCGTATCCGACGCTGACCCGGTAGCGACCGGCGTCGCGAAACGACAGGCACTGATTTCCCCAGGCGAAAGCGTTGCCCGAGTCGGCCATGACGATCGAGTCGCTGCTCGCGACGACGATGCGCTGGAACTCCTGCATCAGATACGAGGTGCGCACGCGCCCCGCGCGCTCGGCAAGCGCCACGCGCATGGAGGGAAATCGCTTGGCGCCGCTTCGGCGAGGAAAGGACGAGGCTCGTTCCAGCAATGCGTCGAGAAAAACTCCAATCTCGGCTTGTACTCCGAGCGTCGGAGCCTCCGGATACGCCGCGCCAAAGGCCTCCGGATCGATGTCCACGTGGACGAACCCCTTTTTCGGCACGAGCCGTGGGCTCCAAAACGACGACCCCTCGCCCATCTTGGTTCCAAGCACCAAGACGCGCTCCGGCGCATAGCTCTCGAGAGCGTCGTAAACGCGCTCATGGCCGCCGAGGCCCGTCACGCCAAGGTAGGCGGGGTGGTCCTCTGGGAAAATCCCTTTGGCTCGCGGCGTGCACATCACGGGTGCATTCGTGAGTGCGGCGAGGTCGCGCAGCTTCTGAGCGTGGTGACGCGCGCCGAATCCGACCCAAATCGCGAAGCGGCCCGCCGCCAGCGCTTCCACCGACTGCGCAAGCGCATCGGCGCTCAGTCCTTGCCGGGGACGCCGAATGTCCGGAAGTGGCGTCCGCCCCGAAACTCCGGCGCGCTGGGAAGCGATCGGCAGGGCGATGTGCGCCACGAATCCTCCCGGGGACTCGAGGCCTCCTTTCAACCGCGCCAGCGCGGTGGCAAGCTGCTCCACACTCTCGATGACCGTTGCGTAGTGGAACAGCGGGCCCTGCGTGAAGAAGCCTGAATACGGCATGGTGCTCGCGCTGGTTTCCTGCGCCGCTCCGCGGCCCCGCTGAGCTGCGGAAGTGACTCCCGACACGAGGATCAACTTGGCTCCCTCCCAGCGGGCCGCCACGACGCCGTTGAGGGCGTTCAGAAGGCCGGGGCCCGTCGTCGCGAAAACCAGCGCTGGGGCGCCGGAGGCAAAGTACGCCTCTGCGGCGGCAAACCCCGCGCCGCTCTCGTGCCGACAATGAATGACGCGAATAGGGCTTCTGCCGAGCGCATCGGCGAAGGCCGCGTTGGCTCCGCCGATCAATCCGAACGCGTCGCGCACGCCGAGTTCGTGAAGGCGATCGACGAGCTCCTCGCTGAGCGTTCGGCCCGACGTCGAGTATTGGCCACTCACCGGCTCGGAGGGAGATGCTCCGAATCCGGCGAGCGCGGGAGGATGAGGCATGCGAATGTCACGTGATGGAGGAGGAAAGAGCCGTCATTCTCAGGGGCTCGCTGCCGACGCTGCGATTTACCGGTCCGATTCTCGGAAGCCCTGGAGTACCCTCCGAAACGGCATCTCCGGGGAGGAATTAATACGGCCGCGCTCCGGGGCCTCACGCCCGCGGGATCGGCCCCGCTTGCTCCGCGCGGCGGTAGGCGCTCTTCATGGTTTCTCCCACGGCGCGCAGCGAAACTTCGAGCGCGGAGCCCTTGCGCCACGCGAGTACCACGGTGCGACCCGGCACGCGCGGCGCGAAGGGACGAATGGTGAGTGCGTCGCGCCGGTTTTCTACCGGCACGCTGAGCGCCGGAAGCAGCGTCACGCCGGCGCCGCCCGCCGCCATCTGCACGAGCGTGGCGAGACTGGTAGCGCGGTAGCTTTCCTCTTCTGCGCCGACGTTGGAGCAGAACGCAAGCGCCTGGTCACGGAAACAGTGACCGTCGTCGAGCAGGAGCACGTGCTCGCCTTCGAGCTCGACCGCCTTCACGGGGCGCTTCGAAGCCGCCAAGGGGTGGCCGGGCGGCGCCGCGAAGACGAACGGATCTCTGCCGAGCACGACGTGGGGCAGACCCCCGATGTCGGACTCGAGAGCGAGGATGGCGCCGTCGAGCTCCGCGCGCGCGAGCTTCGCCGTGAGCACGGCGGTCTTGTCTTCCGTCCACACGAAGCCGAGCTTGGGGTAGCGCTCGCGTAGCACCGGAGCGATCTCGGGCAGCAGGTACGGGCCGATCGTCGGGATCACGCCGATCCGCAAGGTACCCGCGAACGGATCGGCCAGCGTGCGCGCCGCGTCCACGAGTTCGTCCGCGCCCACCAAGAGCGCCCGCGCGCGCCCGAGCAGCGCCAGCCCCGCCGCCGTGAGCGCCACTCGCCGCTTGTCCCGCTCGAACAGCTGGACGCCGAGCGCCTCCTCCACTTGCGCAACCTGAGCCGAAAGCGACGGTTGCGCGACGTGGCAATCTTCCGCAGCGCGCCGAAAGCTCTTTCTTTCCGCGACGGCCGCGACGTACTGGAGCTGCCGCAGCGTAAAGGGATGGGGTGCGCGGTTCACGACCGCCGAGAGCTATCACACGGGGAGTGCTCATGCCTTTGCCGTTGCCACGCGGCACTCGCCGCAGTGCTAGGCTCGCGACCCATGGCCGACGGCGGGCAACCCTACGTGAGGCTCGTGCTGGCCCGCGCCAGGCCGGAGGCCGGCCGGTGGCTCGAACGCCACTGGGCAACCCTCGACGCGACCAGCTTCCCGCCGGTGTACGCGGGGGCGGGACGGCGGCTGGGCGACGAGCGCGTCCACGTGAACGACGACGAAGCGGCGGCGCTGGTCCGCCACGGTCTCGTCGTGCCCGAGGGCTGGCCGCTACGGGACGTCGGGCGGAGCGCGCTGCTGCAGCGGACCGTGCAGAAGCTCGACCGGGCGGAGGCCTCGCGCTTCGTGGAGCAGCTGTATCGCACCAGCGACAACGCCGAACGCGAGGCGCTGCTCCGGACGCTCGTCATGCTGCCGGATCCGACAGCCCACGTCGAGACGGCCATCGACGCGTGCCGCTCGCACGTGCAGAGCGTGTTCGAAGCCCTGGCGTGTGAGAACCCCTACCCAGCGCGGTATTTCCCCGATCACAACTTCAACCAGCTCGTGCTCAAGGCGTTCTTCACCGGCGTGCGCGTCGAGCGCATCGCGGGCCTCGCCGAGCGGCGCACCGAGGAACTTTGCCGCATGGCGAACGACTACGCGAGCGAACGGCGAGCGGCGGGGCGCCCCGTACCGCCGGACCTTGGTTTGGTCACGGAATTGGACTAGGAGACTCCGATGCGAATGTTCGATCCCCACATTCACATGACGTCTCGAACCACGGACGACTATCGAGCCATGGCCGCCGCCGGCATCGCGGCGATCGTCGAACCGGCGTTTTGGGTCGGGCAGCCGCGCACTCACGTCGGCACGTTCGAAGACTATTTTCTGTCGCTGCTCGGCTGGGAGCGCTTTCGCGCGAGTCAGTTCGGCATCCGGCATTTTTGCACGCTCGCAATGAACCCCAAGGAAGCCAATCGCGCCGACCTCGCCGAAGGCGTGCTCGCCTTGTTGCCCCGCTATCTCGAGAAAGACGGCGTCGTGGCCGTCGGAGAGATCGGCTACGACGATATGACCGAACAGGAGGATCGCGTCTTTCGCCGTCAGATCGAGCTCGCGATGGACCACGAGCTGCCGATCCTCATCCACACGCCGCACCGCGACAAGAAGCGCGGCACCGAGCGTACCATCGCCGTGGTCAAGGAAATGGGGATCGCCCCGGAGCGCGTGCTCGTGGATCACAACAACGAAGAGACGCTGTCGCTCACGCTCGACAGCGGCTGTTGGGCGGGCCACTCGATCTACCCGGACACCAAGATGGATGAAGCTCGCATGGTCAAGCTCGTGGAGCGCTACGGCAGCGAGCGCATCATCGTCAACAGTGCCGCCGACTGGGGCGTCAGCGATCCGCTGAAGGTACCGAAGACGGTGGCCGCCATGCGCGACGCCGGGATCGGCGAAGAAGCGATCGAAACCATCGTGTGGCACAATCCCGCGACCTTCTTTGCCCAGAGCGGGCGCCTGGAAGGCATCGAGGTCAGAAGCGCCATAGACCAGCGCGAGCTCTGGGAAGGCAACTCGGTGCTGCGCGGGCAAGCGCCGCTCGTCGAGGGATGACGGCGGGACTCCGTCCCACGCTCGTCATCGACGTCGTGGGGCTCACCGGCGCGCTCCTCGGCGAGCACACGCCTCACCTGTCGCGGCTCGCGCGGGAGGGAGCGGCGCGTCCGCTTCGCACCGTGCTGCCGGCCGTGACGTGTACCGCGCAGTCGACCCTGCTCACCGGCAAGCTCGCGAGCGAGCACGGCATCGTCGCCAACGGCTGGTACTTTCGCGACCTCTGCGAGGTCTGGTTCTGGCGCCAATCGAACCGCCTGGTCCAGGCGGAGAAAGTCTGGGAAACAGCGCGGCGCCGCGACCCGAGCTTCACGGTGGCGAACTTGTTCTTCTGGTACAACATGTACTCGAGCGCGGATTGGTCGGTCACGCCGCGGCCGATGTATCCCGCAGACGGACGCAAGCTGCCCGACGTGTACACGCAGCCGGCGGCCCTGCGCGACGAGCTCAATCGAAAGCTCGGCATCTTTCCACTGTTCCGGTTCTGGGGGCCCGCGGCGGACATCAGCTCCAGCCGCTGGATCACGGATGCCGGTCTCCACGTGATGGCGACGCACGATCCGACGCTCACCCTCGTGTACTTGCCCCATCTCGATTACAACCTGCAGCGGCTGGGTCCCGACGTGGAGCACCCGAAGTTGCAAGAGGATCTCCGGCAAGTGGACGCCCTGTGCGGCGAGCTCATCGAGGCGGCAGGGAAGAGCGGACGGCGCGTCATCGTGCTGTCGGAGTACGGAATTACGCGTGTGAGCGGCGCGGTCCACGTCAATCGCGCATTGCGCGAAGCCGGCTGGCTCTCGGTGCGCGAAGAGCTCGGGCGCGAGCTACTCGACCCGGGGGCATCCGACGCGTTCGCCGTGGCCGACCATCAGCTTGCGCACGTCTACGTCAGGCGCCCCGAGCTCGTCGCGGACGTGAAAGGGGCGCTCGAAGGGCTCGACGGCGTCGAACGCGTGCTCGACGAAGACGGCAAGCGCGAGGCCGGCCTCGCCCATTCCCGTGCCGGGGAGCTCGTCGCCGTGACGCGCGCCGACCGCTGGTTTTCGTACTACTACTGGCTCGACGCCGAGCGAGCACCGGACTTCGCGACCACCGTCGACATTCACCGGAAGCCCGGGTACGACCCGGTCGAGCTCTTCATCGATCCCGAGATAGTCGCGCCAAAGCTCGCGCTCGGCTGGCGTCTGATGAAAAAGGCCGCCGGCTTTCGCACGCTGATGGATGTGATTTCGAGCGAGGCCACCGATCTCGTCAGAGGCTCCCACGGCCGCATCACCGACGACCCGAGGGACGGCCCCGTGCTCGTCACCGACCACGCGGAGGCGCTCAGCGGCGAAACCGTCGCCGCCACGGACGTGCGCGATTTGATTTTACGGCACGTGTTCGGGTGAGACGTAGCGCCCGAACGATGGCGGGAGCCGGCAAGGGGCGGGCGCCGCCTGGCGCGCTTGCCTGGGCGAGGGCGCCGACGGCGTGCTGAGAACACCTGGGCGCTCCGTCGATCGAATTGCGCGACTTTCGGCTTGGTCGCCGCGCTGCGAAGAGCCGCTGTACACGCGAAGCGTCGACCCGTGAGCGCGAGGCTTCGGGTTCGACGCGGTGCACGGCGCCGTGCTCACATGCTACCCTGCGCGACATGCGGCACCGGTCAAAGCACGTCGTGATCGATGTCGGCGGCGGCGGCACGAGACGCGGCCCGCGTTTTCGCTGTCGCGTTGGCTCGCTCGTTGCAGCCTTTGCCGGGCTCGTTCAAGCCTGCGGCGAAAGCGCCGCTCCGGGGTCTGGCACGGCATCGGTGTCGGGCGTGGGCGGAAGCGCCATGGCGGCCACGGGCCCGGGCACGGGTGGAAATGCGTCGGCCGGCGGAGCGGCAACGAGCGGCAGCGGCACCACCGCGGGCGCCGGCGGAAACGCGGCGAGCTCGGGCGCTTCGAGCAGTGGCGGCGCGAGCACCGGCGCCGGGGGCGCATCGTCGGCGGGCGGCGGGGTTTCGGCAGGTGGTGCTGGCGGCAGCGGCGGCGCGGCAACGGGCTTTCCGGAAAACCCGGCCGTGGTCGTTTTGAGCAGCGATGGCGGTTGGTGCTGGTTCGAATCGCCGCGCGTGCTCTTTCACGAGAGTTGGCTGGTGATAGGTTCGGTCGCCTCGGGGGTCGAGGATGCCGCCAGAGCCGGCGACATCGAGGCGATTGTCCACGACCTCGGATCGGGCGAAACGACGATCGTCGAGCTCCACGATCGTCTCGAGCTCGATGACCACGACTCGCCGGCTTTTGCGCTGCGTCCCGACGGGCGGTTGGTCGCCGCCTACGCCAAGCACGGCCCCGAAGCCCACTTCTACTATCGCATCTCCACCGGAACCAGCCCGCTTGCCTGGGAACCCGAGCAGACCTTCGCGCCGACGACGGCGACGCGTCTCACCTACAGCAACCTGTACCTCTTGAGCGCCGAACAGAACCGCATCTACGACTTTTATCGGGGCCTCGACGACAGCTACAAACCTTCCTACGCGTTTTCCGACGACTTTGGCGCCACGTGGCAAAGCGGGAACATCGTGATCAACGTCCCGTCGGAGCAAAGACATCGTCCGTACGTCAATTACGCTTCGAACGGCGTCGATACCGTGCACCTCGTCTACACCGAGGCGCACCCGCGCGACTTCGACAACAGCCTCTATCACGTCTACTACCGCGCGGGCTCGCTCTACCGAAGCGACGGCCAGCTCATCGACACGCTCGCGCGGGGCCTCGCGAGCCCCGATCAAGGCACGCGCCTCTTCCAGGGCAACTCGGAGAACGTCGCGTGGATCGCCAACGTCGTACTCGACACCGAAGGGCACCCGGTAGCCGCCTATTCGGTCCAGGTCGGCTCGCAGGGTCTGCCCACCGGACAGGGAGGCGACGACATTCGCTATCGCTACGCGCGCTGGGACGGCACCGCGTGGCAAGACCACGAGCTCGCGTTCGCCGGCAGCCGGCTCTACGCGGGCGAGGACGACTACAGCGGCCTCGTCGCGCTCGATCCCGAAGACCCTTCGGTGCTCTTCTTGTCGACGAACGCCGATCCCGTCAGCGGCGACCCTCTGGTCAGCGCCAGCGACGGCCAGCGTCACTACGAAATCTTTCGCGGCGTCACGAGCGACGGAGGAGCGACGTTCGCCTTCACGGCAGTGACGAGCGACTCGTCACAGGACAACCTCCGCCCGATCCTCCCGCCCCGCGGCCCCGGCGGACAACGCGCATTGCTCTGGCTGCGGGGCACGTACCGGGCCTACACGAATTACGCGCAGGAAGTGGTGGCGGTGCTCTACCGCGAATGAAGCGGCGGAGCGCAAGCGAAATCGCCGGCCCTCCGGCGAAGGCTCCGGGCCGCAGCCCAACCTTGACTCGAGTATCGACGGGAGCATGATCGGAGGCGGTCGGAAATGGAGAGGCTCGCACACCTTGGCGGCGCATGCGCGCTCACCGTTTTCGTCGGGCTGTCGGAAGGTTGCGGGGCGAAGTTCACGGCAACCGACGGCGAAGTCACGGGCGACGCCGGAGCGACGAGCTCGGACGGCGAGGGCGGCGACAACGGCAGCGGTACCGGCAATGAAGGAGGAATCGGCGGCGACGGCGGAACCGGCAACGACGGCGGCCGCGCGGCGTCGGCGAGCGCGTCCACTTCTGGTTCCGGCGCGTCGAGCAGCGGAACGGACTCGAGCGGTGACGGCGGCGCCGCGCAGGGAGGCACTGGAGGCATGGCGACGAGCGGCGCCGGCGCCAGCGGCCAAGGCGGCAGCGGCGGAACGACGGCCGGATCCGGCGCAGGCGCAATGGGCGGCGGCGGCTCTGGAGGCATGGCCTCGGATCCAGAGTGCGTATTCAGCAACGACGTGATCGTCGTATTCGACGAGACATTCGATACCGACGTTTTCGGCACGACCAGCTGGGACCGAACCGACACCTCGGTGAACGTGAGTGGCGGCTACCTCACCATCGCGCCCGACGACGCTTACGACGACTTTGCCGAGATCGAGCTTTCCGGCGCAATGCCGCTCGTCATCGAAGCC
>DASWGX010000224.1:0-9406 GCA_036393455.1 Polyangiaceae bacterium | reverse complement strand
TTGCCCGACCTCGCCGTCATCAACGAACTCGAAGGTTTGATTGCCTCGGGACGCGTGCGCCGCATTCCGGGAGGCGGCGCGAAGGTGGAGTTCGCCGACCCCGATCGATTGAACATGCTGGCGGCCCAGGTAAAGCAGCTCGAGCGGCCCGGCTTCCCCGGCAGCACGCGGATGCTGCTCGCGGGAAGTCCCGAACAGATGGTCGCCCTCGGCCACGCGTTGCGCCGGATCGCCAACGCCGTGCCGCCGCCGCGCGCCGCGCCCGCCATTCACGTGCCGCAAATGCTCGGCTCGCTCCGGCTCGGGGAAATCGCGGAGCTGCACGTGATCGGCCTGCCGCTGCTCGAAGCGTACAGCCCGGTCTGGACGCTGGCGCTTCCGGGCAGCGCGGTCGTGGTGCTGCTCTCGGGAGGTGAATCGAGCTTGGTGTCGCGCGCTTGCCAGCTCACCAACGTCCCGCTGTTCGAGGCAGCGGAGCTCGTCGGCGATCTGGACGAGACGAATCCCGCCCAACTTGCGGATTTGATCAGGAACGCGATTCGCGTCGCCGCCGGCTCATGAACGTCGCGGGGCCCGCGTCGCTCCGCCGGGAGCCGCTTCGCGTGGCGGCGGTCGGAGGCGACGGTATCGGACCGGAGGTCACGCGCGCCGGTGTGCGCCTCTTGGAGCGGCTCGCGGGCGATCGTCTCGAGATCGTGTCGATGGACGGCAGCGCCGACCGCTTCCTTGCCGAAGGCGTCGCGATCTCGGACGTCGAGTGGAGCCTTCTGGGGCGATGCGGGGGGCTCCTCTTGGGCGCCTTCGGCGATCCGCGTGTTCCCGATCACGCGCATGCCGAGGCATGGGTGCTCGATTTGCGTCGCCGCCTGGAGCTCTACGCGAACCTGCGGCCGATAAAGCCCCTGCACGATGCGCTGGTGCCGCTTCGCAACGTGCGCGCGCGCGACATCGACGTCCTCATCGTGCGCGAAAATACCGAGGGCGCCTATTCGGGCATCGGCTGGCAGCGTGCCCGTGACACGTCGGAGGAAGTCGCGGTCGTGGAAGACCGCATCACGCGTCGTGGCGTCGAGCGCGTTCTCGCCGCCGGCTTCGCACTCGCCCGCGAGCGGCGGCGCCGCCTTCACCTCGCCGACAAGTCGAACGCCATGCGCGCGCACGATCTCTGGCGTCGCGTCTTCGACGCCTTGCGCGCCGAGTACGCCGACGTGGAGGCAACGGCGATGTACATCGACGCACTGTGCTACGAGCTCGTCCACGAGCCGGCGCAGTTCGACGTCGTGGTGACGGGCAACCTGTTCGGGGACATCGCCTCCGACGTCGGTGCGGCACTTCAGGGAGGCCTCGGCGTGTCGCCGAGCGCGTGCAAGAAGCTCGACCACCCCGGACACGTCGCCGTCTTCGAGCCCGTGCACGGCTCGGCACCCGAGCTTTCCGGGCTCGGCCGCGCCAACCCCTTCGCGAGCATGCTGAGCGCGGCAATGCTGCTCGAGCACCTCGGCATGCCCGACGCGGTGGCGCGCGTCCGCGCTTCGATGACGCGCGCCGTCGAGGCGCGTCAAACTACGCCGGACCTCGGCGGCAAGCTCGATACGGCCGAGGCGGCCGAGGCCGTCCTCGAACGTTTGCAGGGCTGAGACGGCCGAAAATTCGGCGGCACCCGGGCTCTGTGGTAGGGCCGAGCGCCGATGGTGGGAAGCTCCGAGCAACGCGATCCATCACGACTTTCCGGGTCGCGGGCGGAGTTCGTGGCCAGCCTGGGGCGGCGTCTGGACAGTCTGCGCGTGGCGCTGCGTTCACTGGAGGCGGCACCGGCCGACGTCGATCGGCAAAACCAGCTGCTGCGGCGCATGCACGCCCTCGGTTCCTCGGCTAAGGTGCTCGGCTTCGCCAGCGTCGCCGAGGCGCTGTCCTCGGCCGAGCGCGCGCTTTCCGAGCGGGCCGAAAGCGCGCTCACCAAATCGGCGCTGGGTGAGATCGGCCGTGCTCTGGATCTGTTGCCGTCACTGGTTTGGGGCGCGCCTGCGGCGCTCAGGGCGTCTTCGGCGGAGGCGGGTCCGGCCGCCGACTCCGCGTGGCCCATCTGCGTGCTCGTGTTCGGCTCCGAAGCGCTGGGTCGGCCGTTTCTCGAAGCGGAAGGGTACTCGCAGTTCGAGCTCGAGCACACCGCCGACGTCGAGCACGCCTGCGAACGGCTGCGCGTCATCGGTCCGGACGTCATCGTCGTCGACGGTGATGATCCGGGCGGCGAAGCGCTGCTGGAAGCACTCGCGGGGGAGACCCGCGTCGAGCCGGCGCCGGTGATCGTCGTCGGCGATTTCGTCAGCGCCGAGGCAGCGTCGCGCTTCGTCGCTCTCGGCGCTCAGCGCGTGTTACCGAAGCCGGTGAGCCCGGAAACTTTGCGGCAAACGACGCGCCAGGTCGCGGAGCATCCGCCGCTGCGCTTCGTCGCCGAGGGACCGGTGGGCGAGATGACGCTCGAGGCCCTCGCCCAGCGCATCGCGCGCGAGGCCGAACGGGCTCTGGTAGAAGCCGCGCCGCCCGAAACGCGCGAGACGGCGATCGACTTCGGTGAAGGCGCCGACGTCAAGGCGGCCGTCTGGGGAGCGCTGGCGCGGCTGCGCGAGCTCGTCACCGTGCGCTCGCGCGGCAACATCAGCTTCGACCCGATGGGGCCCGAGGGTGCGGTACCGTTCGCGCCGTGGCTGGGACGCGATCGGGCGGCCGGGGAGCGCGGGGCGAGAAGCCCTCGCGGTAGCCAGGACGCAACGCTGACCGGCCGTCGCGTGGTCGTCGCGGACGACGACCCGGCCGTCGCTTGGTTCCTTTCCGGGCTGCTGAAGGCGGTCGGTGCCGAAGTCATCGAGGCGTACGACGGCCGTCGCGCGCTTTCGCGCGCTTTCGAGATCTGGCCCGATCTGGTGATCAGCGACGTCTTGATGCCGAGCCTCGACGGCTTCGCCTTGTGCCGCGCGATCAAGCAGGACGTCGCGATTCGCGACGTGCCGGTGATCCTGCTTTCCTGGAAAGAGGATCTGTTGCAGCGCATCCGCGATCTCGGCGCCGACGCCGACGGCTACCTGCGCAAGGAAGCGGCGGCCTCCACCGTCGTGCAGCGCATTCGCGAGGTGCTGTTGCCGCGAGCGCGCGTCGAGGAGCGCATCATGCGTGATCCGGAGGTGCGCGGCCGTCTCGACGGGCTCACGCCGCGGCTCGTCCTCGAGCTCTGCTGCGCGCATCGTCAGAACACTCGGCTCACTGTGCGTGACGCGACGCACGTCTACGAACTCGATATTCGTCAGGGCGCGTTGCAGGCCGCGCGGCGGCTGAGGCACGACGGACGCACGGTGGAGGGGATCCAGGCATTGACGGCACTGCTCGGCGTGAGCGCCGGACGTTTCACGCTGCAGAACGACTCGAGCCCCTGCGCGCGGCAGTTCGACGCCCGGCTGAAAGAGCTCTTGACGGAGCCGATCGAGCGGGCGCGGGCTCTGTTGAGCCGCGTCACCGGCGACCAGCTGATCCGGGTGGAGCGAGTGATTTTCGACGTTGCCGAAGTCAAGGAGTACCTGGACGTCACGCCGGCTCCGCTGGCCGAGCTCCTGCGCCGGCTACTCGAGGGGGATTCACCCCGCGATCTCATCGTCGCGGGCAAGTTCGCTCCGGAACTGGTGGAAGCCGTGCTCGTGGACTTGGCGCGTCGCGGCGCCGTACGCGAGGTGGTGAGCCGTCCCGAGCCGAGGCCGAGCCCGCCGCCCGAAGGAGACCTTCCGCCGCCGTCGGCACGAGAGAGCTTTGCGCCGCCCGGGCGGCACGGGCGCGACTCGACTCCAGTGCCGCTCATTGCCCCGGCGCGGCCCGCGCAGGAGGTTCATGTGAACGATTCGACCGGACGGAGCGACGCCGCTCCGGCTGCGTTTTCCTTCCAACTTACGCCGGGCGCCCCGGCGGCGGAGGAGCTCGACGACGAATGGTCACTGCTCGAGGCGTCCGCCTCGGCGGGCACCGAGGGCCTGCCACCGCGTGACGCGGCCGGAGAACGATCGAGCGACGCCGCGTGGTTACGCCGGTCCGAGACGTCTGACGTCGAAGCTGTGCCGGACCTCGCCGAGGTCGTGGTCGATGCCGCCGTGGAGGAAGCGTCCGGCGTTCGAGCGCCCCTCGGCGCGGAAGCCCCGGCTCCGTCGGGGAGAATTGGGTCGGTCAAGCCGGTCGTCTTTCAGCCGCTCACCGCGCCGTTCGCGGAAATCGAACCTGCCCAGACCGACGAAGTATCGGAGCCCGCTGCACCCGGCCCTGCCCCCGTCGCGGCCCCTGCTGCGGCGCTCGCTCCGCCGGCTAGCCCCCTGCCCCCGGCCGGCGAAACGCGGTTGAGCGGCTTCCTCGCCTGGGCGCGCACCATAGCGGTGGCCCTCGTCGCCGCGGCAGTGTCGTTCGTGGCGGTCCGTTGGTTCGTGTTGCCGCAGTTTGGCGCTCCGCACCGGCCGGTGCCGGCCGAGCCCGTTCTGGGGGCGCCGGCCGCGGGCGTCGCGCCGGCCGCCGCACCCGGAGCAGCCCAGTCGGCTTCACCCGCGAAGTCCCCATCGAACGCCAAACTGCGCGACCTCGACCTCCCCGACGGCATCGTGCTCGAAGACGCCGGGCTCGTCGAGGTAGTGACCGCGGGCGGAAGCCTCGTTTACGTGGACGGAAACTTCGTCGGCGCCGGGCCGCTGCGGCGCGTGCCGGTGAGTCCGGGAAGGCACACGGTGCGCGTCGGTCAGGGAGCGAGCGCCCAGACGCAGACCATTGACGTTCGCGCGGGCCGTCGCCTTCAGCTCGACCTCAGCGGCCCTGACGGCGAGCCCTCCAGCAAAGAGTGAACGGCCGGTGCCCCGCCTTGCAGAGGCCCCACGACCCTTCGCGCCGAGGGGCGCCGTTCCGTGGACGGGTCGAAAAGCGCCGGACGCCGCGGTAAGGATTTGCCATGAAGCCCGCGGCGCGGCTCGCCGCCCTCCTACTCGCCCTTGCGCCCGCGCCGGGGTGCCGCTCCACGCCCGATGCCAAGCCCGCGCCGGCCGAAAGCGACGATTCCAAACGCGACGAGCCCGAGCCTTCCGAGCCACCGGTTCCGAGCGTCGACCTATTGAGCGAGCTCTGGCGCTGCGAAGTGTTTCACCATGGCCTCATTCTCGACCTCGGCGAGGACGGTGTTGACTACCGGCGCGGCTACTCCACGAACCCGCCTCAAGGTTTTCGGAGTTTTGCCGAGCAGGGCGCGAGCTACGAAGAGATCTCGTCACGCCGCGCCCGCTACGAGCTCTGGGTGTCGGAGGGTGCGAAAGAGGCGGAGATCGTTGCGCGGCTGAAGCCGGGCAGGGCGCGCCGCATCTACTTCCGACTCGGCAAGAGTGGGCACGGCGCGGTGCGCGTGACCGAGGAAGAGCCGCACGTGCTCCGGCTCGGTACGCTGGGCGAAGGCATTGCACCGGGCCGCCACCAGCTCGAGCTGTCCTTTGTCGGCGGGACGGGAAGCGAGCCGTACCTCGCCTTCGATTGGCTGCGAGTCGGCCCGCTGCTCGAGTCCAACAAGGAATACTCGGCGCCGACGGCGAACGCGCTCTACACCGACGTCGTGCTCGGCGAGCAGCCGAAGCGAAGTCTCGCACTGCCGAGCCCCGCCGTCGTGCGTTGTCCGCTCGTGCTCGGCACGGCGCGGCGATTGTCCGTTTCGCTCGGCGTGTGGGGCAGCGGGCGCGCGACGGCCGAGGCTCGTCTCGTCCGCGAGGGAGAGCCCGCGCGAAAGTTGTTCGAACGCGAGCTCGACGCGGGTGCGTGGACGCGCGTCGACGTCGATCTGCCCGCCGATCCGGAGCAGCTCGTGGCGCTCGAATTCGTGGCACGCAGCGCGGAGAGCGCCAGTCGCGTCGCTTTTGGCGAGCCCCGTCTCACCCTCCACGAGCCGCCGAGAAAAGCCAAAAACGGCATCGAAGCCAAGACCGCCATCGTCGTCGTTCTCGCCGGAGCAAGGGTGGACCAATTGCCGCCTTGGGGTCCGGCGCCGGGACTCGGGACCGTGGCGCGCATCGCGAGCCGGTCCACGGCCTTCAGCGACTACCGCGCGCCGAGCGCGATTCCGGCGGCTGCCGTGGCGAGCGTGCTCACGGGTCTGCCCCCCGCCGCGCACGCCCTCGGTGACAGCGCGGCGCGCCTTCCGCGTGCCGCTCGCACGCTGGCGACAGTACTGAAAGAGACTGGGTGTCGCACCGCGATGTTCACCGGCGTGCCCACGACGTTCGAGGCCTTCGGTTTCAACACCGGCTGGGATCGCTTCGAGATGATCTCCCCGGTCGTGGACGAATCGGCCGGAGCGCCCCTTTCGCGAGCCACGGATTGGCTCGAGGAGAGCCTCACCGAGGCTCCCGATCGGCGCCGCTTTGCCTTCGTTCATTTGCGCGGCGCGCACCCTCCCTGGGACGTCGGCCAGCAGGAAGCCTCGAAGCTTGCGCCGGAGGACTACAGTGGGTTGTTCGATCCGCGCCGGGGAGGCATCGCGCTCAACGGGCTACGCGCGCGCCGTCACGGCGAACGCGTCATCGGCGCTGACGACTGGGTCCGGCTCGGCGAGCTCGCGGCGGCCTCGCTCGGGAAGCAGGACGCGGCCTTCGAGCGCTTGCTGGAGGTGCTGGTTGCGCACGAAGCGCTCGATTCCTCGTTGATCGTGATCATGGGGGACGTCGGCGCGGGAGACCGCACCGCGGTGCCTTTCGATCCCGACGGCGCTCTCGCCGACAGCCGGCTGTTGGTTCCGCTTCTGGTCCAGTTCCCCGAGGGCGGTCCCGCGGGCGAAAGCAGCGTCCGCGCCACGGCGGAAGACGTCGCGGTCACGGTGCTGAGAGCCTTCGGAATCCCAGAGCCCGCCGACTGGGAGCGGTGGGGAACCGATCTTTTCGAGCTTTCGACGACAGGTCCGTTGCTCGGTCGCGTTCAGTGGGCGACCCGCGGCGACAGCTATCTGACGCGGTTCGGACCCTATCGCCTGACCGGCTCCTACGGCAAAACGCCGTCCCTGTGCCGCTTCGACGTCGATCCCGCCTGCGTCGAGAACCTCTACGACCGGTCGATGCTTGCGGCGCGCTCGCTCTGGCAGCTCACGCATCGCGTAGCCGAGCGAGCCTGGGCGCCGGCCGCGCGCGTCGGTCCGCGCGAGGCCGCCGGCATCGATCCGATGACCGGAGCGGCGTTGACGGTTTGGGGCGACATCCCCTGAGCGTGCCGCGGGTCGTGCTAGAAGGCGCCCCATGAAACGAGACAAGCGCGGCGGCAGGCCGCTCGACGAACTTCGTCCCGTCAAGATCGAAATCGGGTTTCAGAAGTTCGCCGAGGGTTCCGTGCTCTATTCGGCTGGTGACACGCGCGTCTTGGTTACCGCGTCGATCGACGAAAGCGTGCCGGAGTTCCTGAAGGGCAAAGGGCGCGGCTGGCTCAGCGCCGAATACCAGATGCATCCGCGTGCCAACCCGGATCGGCGGCAAAACCGCGACGGCCGCGAGCGTCCGCTCGGGGGTCGAGCGCGCGAGATCCAACGCCTGGTCGGAAGAGCGCTGCGAGCCGCGGTCCACCTCGATCGCCTGGGTGAGCGTTCGGTCTTGATCGACTGCGATGTCATCGAAGCCGACGGCGGGACGCGCACCGCGGCCGTGACGGCGGGGTTCATCGCGGTTGCGACGGCGCTGTCCGGGCTCGGCCGCGAAAAGACGCGGGGCGCGCCGCTCTTGCGCGACGTGGTCGCGGCCGTAAGCGTCGGTCACGTCGACGACAGCATGGCGCTCGACCTCTGCTACGCCGAAGATTCGAGCGCGCGCGTCGACTTGAACCTGGTCGCCACCGAACAGGGCCGCGTCGTGGAGATTCAGGGCACCGCCGAAGGCGAAGCGGTAGAGCGGCACGAAATCGATCAGATGTTGGACCTCGGCCTCGGCGGCATAAAGCAGCTCTCGCTGCTTCAGCGCGCGGCGCTCGGCGAGGCGGGCGTCGATCTCGAGCGGCTGATGCGCTGAGGCCGCCGCGGGCGACCGTTTCGCGCGGGCGGCAGGCGCGAGCTGGCCGGAGGGCACACCGAGCGCTAAGTGAGCTCGGAATGACCGGCCCTTCGCTGCCCGACGGCGCGCCACGCTACGACGTTCCGTTTCACGTCCCCGGCCGCTTTCAACGAACCCTCGCCGACGGGCGCATCCAGTGCGACCTCTGCCCGCGCCACTGTCGTCTCCACGACGGGCAGCGAGCGTTTTGCTTCGTACGCCAGCGGTTCGGCGATCGAATCTACCTCACGAGCTACGGCCGCGCGTCCGGGTTCTGCCTCGATCCGATCGAAAAGAAGCCGCTCAATCACTTCTACCCCGGCACCAGCGTGTTGAGCTTCGGCACCGCCGGCTGCAACCTCGGCTGCAAGTTCTGCCAGAACTGGGACATCTCGAAGGCGCGGGAAATCGAGCGGCTTGGCGATCACGCGACGCCGGAACGCGTCGCGGAGCTCGCGGTTGCTCACGCTGCGAAGAGCGTCGCTTTCACCTACAACGATCCGGTGATTTTCGCGGAGTACGCGATCGACTGCGCCGCGGCCTGCCGCGAGCGCGGTGTCGCGAGCGTGGCGGTCACCGCCGGCTACATCGACCCGAGCGCCCGCCGTGAGTTTTTTTCCGCGATGGACGCGGTCAACGTCGATCTCAAGGCCTTCACCGACACGTTCTACGAGCATCTGTGCTTCGCAGCCCTCGAGCCCGTGCTCGACACGCTCAAGTACCTGAAGCGCGAGACCGAAACCTGGCTCGAGGTAACGACGCTCTTGATCCCCGGACAAAACGACTCACCAGAGGAAGTCGATCGTTTGTGCGACTGGTTCGTCGCCGAGCTCGGTCCGGACGTACCGTTGCACTTCACCGCGTTTCATCCCGACTATCGAATGCGAGACGTCCAGGCCACTCCGCCCGCTACGTTGAGGCGCGCACGCGGACAGGCGCTTTCGCACGGGCTCCGCCACGTTTACACCGGCAACGTCCACGACCCCGAAGGGCAATCGACGTACTGCGGCGCGTGCTCGGCGCCGTTGATCGAGCGCGACCGGTACACGCTCGGCGCTTACGCCCTCGCCGGTAACCGCTGTCGAGCCTGCGGCGCCGAAGTCCCGGGCCGTTTCATGGGCGCTCCGGGCGCCTGGGGCATGAAGCGGCTGCGCGTGATCCTCGAGAGCTGAGGCTCGCGGCGAGAAAGTGCGGCGCTTCGAAGAGGGGCACGGGGCGTCGCTGCCCCCGCCGGGCTACTTGCGCGCCGCCTTGGCTCGTTCCATCGCGCCGCGAACGCCGTAGAGCGTCGATTCATCCGGCGGGAGCACCGGACCGAGCGCGACGGAAGCGAGCAGTGCGCAGAA
>DASWGX010000223.1:0-2928 GCA_036393455.1 Polyangiaceae bacterium | reverse complement strand
GCTCGAAGCCGCTCCCGCTCGGCCGCCTTCGAGGGGTCGTTGCGGGTCGCCGCAAGCCCCGCCTCGACTTCTCGCTTTCGGGCGAGCGCGGCCGGGCCGTCGAGCCCGGACACGTCGGGCACCGGTCGGCCGCCGACAACGTCATAGGTGCGGGTGGTCATGGTCCGAAGGCCTCCGCTTCCCGCCTTGCCCGGGCGAACCGCTGGTAGCCGCGCTCCGCTTCGGAAAGGATCTCCGTCGGCAGGTCGTGCCACTTCAGGGACTCGCCGATGTGTTTGCGGACCTGCTCTATTTCGTCCGCCTCGAAGCTCTCGACGTCGCGCTCAAGTCGCTCCCGCTCGGCGGTGGCGCTGGCCGGGGTCTGCTTCATCTGCCAATCCCCGGGCCCGCGGCGGCGCATCACGTAGTACGTGACGTCCGGGCGCATCGGGAAGTCAAGAAAACCCTTTTCGTGCTCAAGCGACATGCTCGCGAAGTCGAAGGTCCACGCTTCGCGCCACGCGGAGGACTCCGAGCGCGCGCTTAGGTCAACTACGATGACAGAGGCGTCCTCCAGCACTTGATCCGTGCGCTCCTTTCTGCGTTGTCGCTCGTGGTAGCCCCGTTGCCGTCGTGAACTCCAAAGGAAGAATGCGACTGCGGCGGCTAGAACAAGCATCGCCTCAACCATGCTCCGCGCCTCCGCTCTTGCACAGCACGTGGCCGCCGGCGACGTCGTGCACGCGTTGACGGGGCGCGCTCATGCCTCCCTGACCTCGCTTTCCCGTCGAGCCCGTTGCGCCTCGAACACGGCGCGCTCGGCAAGTTGCCATCGCCACCGGCTAGGCCCATTCACACACCCGCCATGGGCCGACCGGCAGCATGCGCCCACTCTGCCACGGCCTTCCGATCGAACACAAGCCGTCCGTTGCCCGTTCGACGATGCGGCATTCCGTCGCGCTTGACCCAGTTATGGATCGTGCGCTCGGTGCAGCGGAATAGCGCGGCGACCTGCGAGCGGCTCAGGAGCTCGTATTCGAGCTGATAGCCCCGAGCGTCGAGGACCTGCTCGACAGCTTGGCGGATGATGCGAGTGAGCTCGTTGGCTTGGATCAGGATGAGGGGTTCGTGTGGCTTCGTTGGGGTTGCTTCGGTCATGGCTCACGGCCTCAAATGCAGTTGAAGCCGCCGACCCCTGCGACGGGATCGGCGGCTTCGGCTTGGATCGATGGGCGAGGGTTCACGCTGCCTTGGCTTTGGCGCGGCGCTTCGCAGTTCGGTGCGCTGACTTGGGTGCAGGTTCGGCCGACGGCGATCCGAGGTTCGGATATTGGATCCGGTTCAGGTTCAACTCGTTCACGAGGTATCCCAGCCACTCGTGAACGCCGTCCGGATCGGCGATGAACTCCGCTACGGTTATGACCCGCTCTTCGACGGAAAGCGGGTAGTCGGGATCGTTCTCGATGTTCGTGGCCAGTGTCCGGAGTAACTCGGGAATCCATTTCGGGTTGAGGGTCGTTTTTTGATCCATTGTCTTTGGTCCCTTTTGCAAAAAGATCGGTTGCTTGAGAAAAGTCAGGCCGCCGCGGGCGGCTCCGGTTCGGGTTGCTCCGGCTTCGAACCGCGGTGAACGCCGCCGATGCCACGACGGCAGCCCCAACATTGCGGGCCGCACCGGTTGCCGTTGCGAGCGCGGCGAGGGCCTTCGTCGCCGATACACGGAGCCGGTTCGATGGCGCCGGCGGGCGTCGCAAAGGTCCCGACGTCGCCGGCATCGGCCGTTTCGGCGAGCAAGAGCAACTTCGCCGCAAGACGCCGCGCGCCGTCGGCCGTGAGCTTGACGGCTCGCACCGGTGAGCTGAAACGCAGCGTCACCCGATTCCGGCCGGTGTCGACCCGTTCACAACTTCACCGGGTCCAAAAGAAACGCCAACATCGCGAGCGTTTCCGAGGCGCGTTGCACGTCGGCCGATGCCAGGGCGAGGCTCGCGGCGTTGCTCGCGAGACCATGTGAGAGCAAGCGAAGTTGCTCGGATGGCTCCACGCGCGTTGCGCCTTCGAGCTCCGCCGCGAAGCCGTGGAGCGCTTGTGCGAGCCGCTCGACGGTCGCTGCGGCGTTGTCAACGGCGCGTTGCGCGGCGAGCCGGCGAGCTTTCAGGCGGTCCGCGAGAACCGCTACGGTACCGCCGGGCGAAGCGCTTGTGGTGGGTTCGGTTATGGGGCGACGGACCGGGGCGCTCACGACTGCACCTCGGTCACGGCGGCAGAAACGCCCGCGAGCTGGCCAGCGACGAAGAGCAGGTCCGCCACCATGGCGCCGGCCGCCAGGGCGTTGCGCTGGACGGTTGCGGCCAGCTCGGCTTGAGCTTCGAGCTTCCGATCGCGGTGCTCGAAGCAAGCGTCGTCGATGGCCCGGCCCGCCTTGGCGAGGGCCGCGCCGGTGCTCATGAGCCGCGCGCGGAGCGCTGCGAGCTCGATATCGAGGTCGCTAGCGTAGTGGTGCACGGGTTCTAAACGCGTTTGCTCGGGTTCGTTCGGTGGGGGTATTGTTTTCTCAGCCATCGGAAGCTCCGTTCTTTCGGTGGTCAGTCCCGGCGGGCGGCTTTCCTCCGCCTTTGCCGGGACGCTATTTGAGGGTGCTTCCGAATGACTACGGCAACCAAAAATAAATGGAAATCCATTTTATTTCGTGGCGCGGCGCGCTTGACGCGTAAACGCGTGAATCCACGAGTGAATTTCCCGAAAAGAAAATCGCCCGCCGGCCTTGGGGCGCGACGGGCGTTTGGGGTGCGGGGCGGAATTGTTAGCGGAGCGGTTTAACTTTGGCGGGGGAGTTTAACCGGTCAAGATTCCGGTCAGAACTTCCCGGAAGGCTCAAGGTGTATACGCGAACCCCCGCGCGGTTTTTTGGTGACCTCCGCGCGGCCGGTGCTGTCCTTGATCGTGATC
>DASWGX010000222.1:0-10160 GCA_036393455.1 Polyangiaceae bacterium | reverse complement strand
CCCAGACAGGTACCAGCAGCGCGTCCGGACACGGACGTCGTGGGCGATCCGATGCTCGACGCAGCCTTCGTTGCGCAGGAGCCGCCGATCGCCCTCGCCGAGAGCGAGGACTACGTGGTGCGCGTCGTCGTCGGAGCGGTGACCTGCTCGGGAACGCTTATCGCGGAAGACCAAGTGCTCACCGCGCATCACTGCATCGCGCGGCGCGACAGGAACGGTAGGCCGCTTCCCGCGGACGCCGATGCGTACGACATCCGCATCGAGCTCGGCGGCGATTACATGCCGTGGGCGGAGGTGGGCGTCCGCGACGTCGTCGCGCCGGGCTGCGGGCACGCGTCCGGTCACGGAGACGTGGCTATTTTGATCCTCGAGCGGCGCATGGCCGGCGCGGCTACGCTGACGCCGAACCTCGATCGGGAGCCGGAGCTCGGCCAGGTCGTGACGCCGGTCGGTTTCGGGCGCTGCGCGCTGTCGAGCGACGGCGTGAAGCGCCGCGAACGAAAGGGCGGTGCGATCGACGTGCTCGTGCCCGATCGGTTCCAGCTTGAGGCCGCCATCTGTCCGGGTGATTCGGGCGGGCCCGCGCTGTCCGCGGATCGGCAAATCGTCGGCGTCGTGTCGTCGAGCGCAATGGACGGCGACGCGGCGACGCGCGAGCGCTCCGAGTTCACGCGTCTCGATGCCTGGCGGCCCCTGTTCGCCAACGCCAAGCGCATCGCCGAGGGCGTCAGCGTAGCCGAGCTTCCGCCGGTCGACTGCCACTAGTCCGACGCGTGCCCGCTCCGGGGGCGCCACGGAATTGCGCGGTTCGAGCGCGCTTCGGCTAGCATACGCTCCGGATGCGCCGCCTCTTGCGCCTGCTCGTGTGGAGCTCGCTCGTGCTCGGGGCGTTGATAGGTATCCTGCGCGCCACGGCCCTGCGCTGGTACCGTTTGCCCGACGACGATCCGTTCCTCGAGGCATCGGTGGCTCCCACGCTGCGCGGCGGTGACTGGGTCGTGTTGTGGCGGCTGACGCCGCCGGGTTACGGCGATTTGGTGCTTTGCCCCGAACCGGACGAGCCGAGCCGCATCGTCATCGGACGACTTCTCGGCGAAGAAGACGACACCGTCGTCGTCAAGGGAGACACGGTCACCGTCAACGGCAACGCCCTCGACGTGGAGAGGTCCTGTCTCGAACGAGACTTCGAGGTCGAGAGCCCGAATGTCGGTAACCTCGTCGAACAGCACTGCCAGATGGAGGTCGCGGGCTCGGCGACCTACATGCGCGGCTCGACGGCTGGACACAAACTCCATCCTCTCGAGATAAAGCGCGAAGTGGCGGACGGCGGTGTCTTTCTGGTCAGCGACAATCGTTTGTTTCCTTACGATTCTCGAGACTACGGCCAGGTCGACCGCGAAACGTGCCGCGAAACGGTGATCTTTCGACTCGTCAGCAAGGACGGGTTCTTCGACGTGGACCGCCGGCTCACGCTCATCCGCTGAGCGCCCCGATCCGCCGCGTGCCCGATCGCCTAGCGCCCGATCGCCTAGCGGCGTTCCCGAGCGGAAACACGCCGGAGCGCGAAATGGGCTCCGCCTTGACGCATCGTCGCGATCGCTCCTAGCTTCGGGGAAAACGTGGCAAGCACTCGAATCGAGGTCGGGCTCGTGTGCGGGCGCTGCGACACGTACTGCCCGATGGAAACGCCCGCGTGCCCGGCGTGCGGCTTCGAGCTCACGCTGACCACGTGGGGGTCCAAAGCCCCGCTCTCGGCCGCAGCGCCAGCGACCTCGCCGGCTTCGCCGCCGGTCCAGGGTCGCCCCGAACACCGCTCAAACGTGTTACAAGGCGGCGCCGCGTCTTGGTCGGGCTCCGACGGTCGAGACGTCCGCGCGGAGGAACCACCCATGGAACAAGCCCGATACTACGTCTGTGAATCCTGCATGACCCCCGTTCCGAGCGGGCACAAGTTTTGCGGGCGCTGCGGAGCTTCCGTGCCCGAGCACGTGATGCACATCAAGCCGCGCTTCTTCAGCGACATGCAGGACCCCAGCAAGGCGCGCCTGATTCTGATCCGGGGCGAGGGAATGGACGGGCTTTCTTATCACCTCAAGGCCGATCAGCACATCGTCGGTAGGGCCGGCCAGCTCGAGTTTCCCGACGACCCTTTCATTTCTCCCAAGCACGCGAACCTCTTCTATCGCGACGGCCAGCTCGTCGTTCGCGACGAAGGCTCGCTCAACGGCGTCTACTTTCGTGTGCGCGGCAGCGTCGAGATCTCGCCGGGTGACTTTTTCCTCGCGGGCGAACAGCTGTTTCGCCTCGACCCGACGCCGACTTCGTCGGACGGCAACGACAGCGACGGAACCTATTTCTACTCCTCGCCGAAGTACCCCACGTCCTTTCGCATCCATCAGATCCTCGAGGGCGGCTCGCTCGGCATGACGGTTTGCGCGCGCGGCAATTCGTTGCGCATCGGGAGGGAAGACGGCGATCTGAACTTTCCTTCGGACGTGTACATGTCCGCCAATCATTGCGCAGTCGAAGAGCGTAACGGCAAGTTCGTGCTGACGGACTTCGACAGCAAGAACGGCACGTACGTTCGTCTCAAGGCGGAAAAGCCGCTCACGCACGGCGACTACTTGTTCATCGGGCGTAAGCTCTTGCGCGTCGAGCTCAACTCGAACTGAGCGTCGTTACGGCGAGGAGCCGGCCTCGGTGCGTCGCTTGCGTCGTCCGCGGCGTCGTTTGCGCGGACGAGGCCGCGCTGAGGAAGGTTCCGTATCGTTCTGGTCGTCGCCACGCGGCGTTGCGTCGCCCATGAGCTCGAAAACCTCGAGAGCGAGCGGGTACAGCGAGCTGCGGCTGAAACGTGCCGCGCGTCCGGTGGCGAGCCTCGGAAACAGGGCCACGATGCGGCGTACGGCGTCGGCAATCCGACGCGGTACGTTGAGTCGATCGACGACGGGCTCGAGGAACTCGACCGCGGCTTGTACTCGATCGCGCGCGCCGTCGCAGGCCTCGCTCATCGGATAGAGCAAGAGCGCGCACCACAGCACGATGTCGTCGAGCGGTTCGCTGTTTTCGCCGGTGCGCCGGTCGACGGCGCGCAGGATCTGCCATGCCGGCGAGCTCTCCGGTCCCTCGTCGCTGAGGTAGGTCGAAAGCTCGGGCAGGAGCACGTCGAGAACGCCGGTCTCCCACGCGAGCCAAATCGAGCGGTGAGCCGCGCCCCCGCGCATCAATCGCAGCATTTCCTCGAACAATCGCGGCTTCGCCGCCATCGCCAGCGCGCCGCGGCACTGCACCACGGCGTCGAAAACGTCGGGCGCGATGCCGAGATCGAGGCGCGCGCTGAACTTGATGGCGCGCAAGATGCGCACCGGATCTTCCAAGAAACGCACGACGGGATCGCCGATCGTGTCTACCGAACGCCGTTCGATGTCCGGCATGCCCTCGACCCAGTCGATGACCTGACACTCTTCGAGATCGTAAAAGAGCCCGTTGATGGTGAAGTCGCGTCGCTGCGCGTCTTCGTGCGCCTCGCCAAAGACGTTGTCGTTGCGTATCAAGAGGTCCTCGTCCGGGCGCGGTTCGGTCGGCAGCGGGTTGCGCCGGAACGTGGCGGTTTCGATGACTTTGCCGCCGCTGAACAGCACGTGCACCAGACGAAAGCGCCGTCCGATGATGCGGGAGTTGCGAAACAGCCGCCGCACGTCGTCGGGACGCGCGCTCGTCGCGACGTCGAAGTCCTTCGGCGAACGGTTGATCAGGAGATCGCGCACGCAGCCGCCGACCAGGTAGGCTTCGTAGCCGTTCCGGGCCAAGCGGTGGACGACCTTCGCGGCGTCGGGGTCGACGCGGCCCGGGTCGAATTTGATCGGGTAGACCTTCGGCTTGGGTCGGGCGGCAACCGGCGGCGCCGAGCGCGACGGTCCTTCCCGTTCCCCGTTCGTTCCAGCCGCTCTGCGGCGGCGCTGCTCCGCTGCCCGTTCGGACGCGGGCCGGGGGCCGCTAGTGCCTTCCGTTGTCATTGCAGAATCACGCGCTACCCTATCACCGCGGCGCGCACGAGCCGAAGAGGCGGCGCAAAACCCAATAATCCTCGGAAATTTCCGCGTCAGCGGGGCGGGCGGCGCGCGAGCTCCGCCCAGGCGCGCTCCGCCAGGGCCGGCTCGCATCGCCACTTCCCGGTCCGAGGACGATGGTTCACCCGAAGCAGCGCGGCTCCGCACGACTTGCCCCATCTTTCGAATCGTCTGTTCCGGGTCGCCTTGCACCGGCGAGACGTCGACTCGGACGTCGCCGCCCAGGGCGTAGCGCTTGCCGTCGGGCCCTAACCTCGTGCTCGGAGCGGACGGGAAAAGCAGCGGTGCTCGGTGACAGGAGGGGTCGTTCATGGTCCCCGCGCCGGGGAATGGGGTAAGGATTGGGGCGCGATCGATTCCAGAGATCGGCGCGCGTCCCCGAAGCTTGAGCATCGACTTGCAAGGACCTTTGCAGACGCTGGATGCCCTCGTCGTCCTCGGCTGCCGCCCAGCGCCGAGCGATGGTGGCGCCCTCGGCCGCCGTGCTCGAGCTGCGGCTGCGGCGTTCGAGCGCGGTGCGGCGCCCCGTATCGTGACGAGCGGTGGCCGGCGCTGGAGCGGCTTGGCCGAGTCGGAGCATCTGGCGACGCTTCTTACGGAGCACGGCGTCCCGAGAGCGGCCATCGAATGCGAGCACTGGTCGATGTCGACCGCGGAGAACGCCCACTTCGTCGCCGAGGCGCTGCTGTCGCGCGGTGAGCGTCGGGTGGGGGTCGTGACTTGCTCGTGGCACCTCCAGCGAGCGCTCGCGTGCTTCACGCGAGTAGGCTTTTCGGTCCAGGGGATTCCGGCACTCGGCCCCGAGCGCGGGCCGCTCTGCCGGCTCGGCGAGCGCCTCAGCCTTCCGCTCGATTGCTGGCTCACGTGGGGACGATGGCGCTGACTCGCCTCGGAGTGCTGGCCGCCGTGTTGAGCCTTTCGCTCGGCTGCGACCGCGATGGGGCGAGCGACGCGAGCTCGTCTTCGCACGCGCCGACATCGGCGAGCGCGCGAGGCGGCGAAGCCGGCGGCTGGGAGAGGCGCCTCGCGCTTGCCGAGCGCGCGCGCGACGTCGAGCGGGTCTTGCCCGACGATCTGCGAAGCCGCGACGTGGCCCGCCGGCGCCGGGCCGTTGCCGCGCTGGCGCGCGTCGAAGCCATCCGAGTCGGCGAGACGCTCGTCGCCGCGCTGAGCGACCCCGATCCCGAGGTGATCGCCTGGGCGGCCTACGGCCTCGGCCGCACCTGTCGCGTCGCTTCGTCCAGCGTAGCCGGCGCGCTCGTGGTTCGGGCCGCGACGCTCGAGGTCCCCGTCACGGGGAGCCTCGACCCTTACTTCGCCATCGCCGACGCTCTCGGCCGCTGCGGCGGGCCGCGCGCCGAAAAAACGCTCGAGACGTGGCTTGCCGGACCGGAGCCGGTGGCACGGGCGGCGCCGTTCGGCCTGGGACGGCTTTCTCCGCACGAACCGCTCGATGACGACGCCGTGACCGCCATCCTCGATGCGGCCGCGGCGAACGATCGAGGCGGCACGTACGCCCTGTATCCTCTCACCTACGCGCTCGAGCTTACGGACGCACAACGCGCGCGGGTGAGCGACATCGCGGGGCGGGCACTCGAACGACCAGGTACGCAGCGCGGGCTCGCGATTCGGGCGCTCGTGAACGCCGACGCGCGCGCGGATGCCCTGCTCGGCGGCGTCGTCGAGGATGCGCGAGCGGGCAGCGCCGAACGTCAGAGCGCGGCTCGAACCCTGGGCGCGCGCGGCGACGCCGGTCAAGAACGGCTGGCGCGCGCGGTCGAAGCGCTCGCGCAGCGGCTTGCGGCCGGCTCGTGGAGCGACGCCGAGCCGTTGCTCGCGGCCGTGTCGTCTCTCGACGCCGAGCACGCCCCCCCCTCGCTCCCCGGCGCCTTGAAGCTCGAAAAGCCCGACGAGCTTGGCGTTGCGCAAAAAAGAAGACTCACCTTACTGCGATGCCGCGTGGCGGCTCTGCGTGCCGGCGGTTCGGTGAGCCGCTTCCGCCGCATGGTCTGCGAAAACGACGGCGAAGGCCGCGCGTTTTCGCTCGCGCTCTTGAGCGTGCTCGATCGCGCGCGCCTCGTCGGGGACAACAGGATGGCTTGGAAAGCCCTGCTCGCCTCGAAGGATCCGGTAGTGCGCCAGGCCGCGCTGCGCTTGATCGCGTCCCACCCGGAGCTCGACGGAAAGGAGGCGCTCACCGCGGCGCTCGGTGACGCGAATTTCGGCACCGCGACGACCGCGGCGCAGATCATTGCCGCGTACCCGGGACGCTTCGGCCCGGCCGCGGGTAAGAACCAGGACGCTGCGGGGTCGAACGCGGACAGGGCTGCCGCGGACAAGGCCGGCGCGAACGAGGCGGCGAAGACGCTCGAACGACTCGTCGCGAGCGAAGCCACGCCGCTCGAGGCCCGTGCAGCAGCGATACAAGCGGCAGCAGCGCTCCAGCTCTTGAGCGTCAAACCGGCTCTCGAGAAGTACTGCCGCGTGCAGCAGCCCGTGCTGCGCAAGCAGGCCGAAGCCTCGCTTCGAATGCTCGGCTCGCCGGAGGCGGCGTGTGACGACTTCGACGGGCTAGCGGCGCCGCCCGCGCCGCCCGCGCCGGTCACGCCGGGAACGCGACTCGAATTCGTCACCGACGCGGGCAAGCTCCGCATCGACGTGGCTCCGGAGCTCGCCCCGGCGGCCGCGGCGCGCCTGGTCGAGCTTTCACGCCGTGGGTTTTTCGATGGCATGGCGGTGCACCGCGTCGTGCCCGGTTTCGTCGTGCAGTTCGGCGACGGCGACGGCGACGGCTTCGGTGCCGGCGAAGCGCCGCCGTTGCCGTGCGAAACGGCTCCGGTTCCGTTCGAGCCGGGCAGTGTCGGCGTGGCACTTGCCGGCAGAGACACCGGAGCGACCCAATTTTTTGTCGCGGTCGGGCCGTATCCACACCTGAGCGGCGACTACACGCGGGTCGGGCGCGCGAGCGGCGGTTGGGATAAGCTCGTCGTCGGTGACGTCATTCGAAGCGTCGCCGTGACGCCCTGAGATGCCATGCTGCTCGCCGTCGACATCGGGAACACGAACGTCGTGTTCGGACTTTACGACGACCACAAGCTCGAACACACGTTCCGCGTCGCGACGGCGCGCGACCGCACCGAGGATGAGTACGCAGCGCTGTTGCATCAGCTGCTCGCCTTGCGCGGGGTGGCGCCGGAGCGCGTCAGCGCGGGCATCATCGCGAGCGTCGTGCCGCCCCTGACAGAAGTGCTCGGCGGCGCTCTGCGTCGAGCCTTCGCGCGGGAACCGCTGGTCGTGGGCGGGCCGGGCCTCAAGACGGGCATTTCCGTCCTCTACGAGAACCCGCGTGACGTCGGAGCGGATCGCATCGTCAACGCGGTGGCTGCCTACGCGCGCTTCCACGCGGGCGTCGTAATCGTGGATTTCGGCACCGCGACGACCTTCGACTGCGTTTCACCGAAGGGCGAATACCTGGGGGGAGTGATCGTGCCGGGCATACAGGTCAGCCTGGACGCTCTGTTGGCGCGCGCCGCCAAGATAGGTCCGGTTGAGATCGCCGCGCCTCCTCACGTCGTTGGCCGCAACACGCCGCACGCCGTGCAAGCGGGCATCGTCCACGGCTACGCGGCTCTGGTCGACGGGCTCGTCGAGCGGATTTTCGAGGAGCTGGATTTCGAGGGCGACACGCTGGCGACGGGCGGGCTCGCGCCGCTGATCGCGCGCCACACCAAGCGGCTGCGCAACGTCGATCAGAATCTGACGCTGGAAGGTCTCCGCATCATCTACGAGCTCAATCGAGAGTCCGAGCCCCGGCCGGCGCGGGCCCGCGCGCGCTGACGGCGGCTCATCCACTCCGGCTCGAACCCGGCGGCGCCGGGGTCTCCAAGATCCGGTACTGCACCCAAACGGCGAAAGCCGCCGTCAAGAGGGCGAGGCACTGGGAGGTGCTGAGCGCCGTCGCCGCGGGCGCGAGCCTTGCGCCGATCACACCGACGGCCCCGAAGGCGATCGCTACCCACCACCTGAGCGCGCCGCTCGAGCGCGCGGGACCCCACGCCCAAGCGGCGGCCACGACGCAAACCAGCACGGGCACGAACAATGCCGTTGGGAGGGCTGGTCCGAAGTGCCCTCGCTCGACGTCTCCGCGCAAGGCCTCGATCACGAAGCGGAGCGCCGCGTAGCTCACGGCCAAGGCGGCGAATACCTGGCCGTGAAAGCGCCTTTTCTTCCACAGCGCGAGCACCAGCGCGAGCAGCGCGGCACCCGCTGCCGCTTCGTAGAGCTGCGTCGGATGGACGGGCATGGACGTTTCCGCAAAAGGCGAGAGCACGCCCTGTTCGACGTGCTGGTGCCAAGCCGGCGAACCGCGGTGTGCGAGGGGACCCTCGACCCAGCGCGGGAACGAACCGAGCCGGCGTACCCAGTCCGGCGCGTTCGGTCCGAGCGGCACGCCGAAGTCGCAACCGAACGCGTAGCAGCCGAGGCGCGTCCAACACAACCCGAGCGCGAGCGCCGGCGCGGCGGCGTCCGCGAAGCGACGCAGCAGCATGCGATGCCGCCGACAGTACCAGGCGGCTCCCAGCGCGCCGCCGAGAAATCCCCCGTAGGCGACGAACCCGCCTTGTCGGACCTCGAGAGCGTCGAGGCCCAGGCCGGACGAGTTCTCCAGCACGTACAGCAGTCGGGCGCCGACGAGTCCCGCGAACGCGGCGATCACGTAACAGTTGCCGGCGAAGTCGCGCGACATTCCAGCTCGCTCGGCGTGCCGGAGCGTGAGGCGGAATCCCGCGACGAGCGCCGCGCAGAGAAAAACCCCGTAGCTATGAACGGGCAGCGACCCGGGAGCGTAGCCCTTGCCGCGGAGCAGCCAGGCACCGCTCGCCAGGATCAGTCCGAGTCCGCCGCACGCGAGCGCCAATGAACGCCGTTGGCGGTGCCGCGCCGCCCACGCCAAGACGGCGGCGACCAAAGCTGCGCAGAGCGCGAGCGGTGCAAGGGGCAACACGACGTCCCAGGCTGGGATCTCGAACAGAGTCGGCTTCAAAACGAGTGGGCGCTCCCCGGGGCTGCGCGGCGTAGGGTAGCACCAAGCTCGAGATGTCGTCACCGCGCGGTCGGCCGAACCGGCTGAGCCGTGTGCTACCCTGCCGCCGTGCGTAGCCTCAACGGTTGGGTGATTCTCGCCGTTTGCAGCGCGGCCTGCGTGCCGCACGAGCGCGAGGCTCGCGAGTCGGAGCTCGGCGAGGGCGGTGGCGCGCAGGTGTTCGTCAAGGCGTCCGATTCGGCTCGAGGTCGCACGGCCGCCGACCGCGAGCGACCCGGGACCGCGACGAAGAGCAAGACCCGACTCGAGCGGCAAGAGTCGGGAGCGGCGCGCGAAAGCGAGGCCGCGGAGGAGCGACTCGAAGTGGTGCCGCCGCCGGCGGCGCGCCCCGGTGCCGCGACGGCGGCGGCCGCGCCAGCGCCAGCGCATGCAGCTCTCCACGGCGAGATCGAAGCCCCGAGCGGCGGCGCGGCGGGCCGCGGCGATCCGCTGCTCACCGAAACCTTCCACGACCAGTTCGAGCGCCTCGACGTCGGCGCCGACTTTCGCACGAGCTCAAACGCTTGGTACGTGAAGGACGGCCGATTGTGTGCCGAGAACGCGAAGAATCATCCGATTTGGCTGAAGCGCCGCCTGCCGAAAAATGCGCGGATCCAGTTCGAAGCGCAGAGCCTGTCGCACGACGGCGACGTCAAGCTGGAAGTCTGGGGTGACGGTGCGAGCGCCGCTACCTCGGTCGCCTATTCGGACGCCTCGAGCTATATCCTCATCTACGGGGGTTGGAAGAACCGACTGCACGTTTTGGCTCGCCTCGACGAGCACGGCTCCGATCGTTTGGCGCGGCGCGTGAACGACCGGGGCGACGACCTCGCCGCGCACCCCGTTGGACTCGGAACCTGGTACGAGTTCAAAGTGGAGCGTAACGATGGCGAGACGGTCAGATGGTACGTCGACGACATCGAGATCCACGCACTCCGTGATCCGGAGCCTCTTCACGGACCGGGGCACGACCACTTCGGCTTCAACGACTGGCAAGCGCGCGTCTG
>DASWGX010000221.1:0-4431 GCA_036393455.1 Polyangiaceae bacterium | reverse complement strand
GGAGCCAGTAAGCACACTCGACGCTCCGGGCGCCTCACTCCTCGTTTTCGGTGGCGTCGTCCACGGCATCGCCGGCTTCGCCGATGCCGTCGCCGGTCTCGTCGACGGCTTCCTCGGCCGCATCTTCGACGTCCTCCGCAGCTTCATCCACGCTCTCTCCCGTTTCCTCCATCGGACCTTCGGGTGATTCGGCGGGCGTGTCGGGTCCACAGCCCATGGTCGCTGCGGCTGCGAGCATCATCGCGTTCGCGCTTCGTCGAAGGTTCTTGGTGAGTACTTGCATATTGGACTCCTTTTTCATTGCCGCCCAGGAGTTCGTCAATCGCGAATCTTCCTGGCGACAGCCTTGTCGACTTTGTCGATCTCGCGCGCGGTGGCGTCCGCCGCATCCTTCGCGCCCTGCTTCACATCCTTCGCCACATCCTTCGCGCCTTGCTTCACATCCTTCGCCGCTCGCTCGACGTCTCGCTCGATCTCTTCGGCCTCCCGTTTGGCCTCCTTCCCGGCTCGCTCCAAGTCCTGGTCGAGCTCGCGCGCCCCTTCCTTGGTTTCTTCTTGGACAGCATCGGCCGTATCGTCACAGGCGGTGGTGCCGCTCGCGGCGAAGGCTCCGATCAACAGACCTCGAGCGATGAACGCAGTGCTAGTCATGCAGCGCGTCGGTGCAAGCGTCGTGCCCTCGGCGAGTCGCAACACGCTGTCGAAAAGGTGGCGAGAGTCGAATCGGCTCGGTGCCGATCGCCCCGGGCGAGACATTCGCGAGCCGGCGCACGCTGGCGAGCTCGCTGTGGACCGGGCTTCGCCCGAATGGCCGGTCAATTGTGTTGAACGCCCGGGAGATTGCGGTAGTGTGGCAGAATACACCGCTCGCTTGGCACACAGGCGAGTGGCTCTCCAAGTTTCGGATTAGACTCCGCAGCGGATGGATCATTCGAAATCGCACTCTCGAGTGCGCGTGCTCATCGTCGAGGACGACGATGATTCGCGCGACATGTTGGGCGAGCTCATAGCCCTTTTGGGTCACGAGGCCTTGGGCGCTGCCAATGCCACTGAAGCACTGCGTCAGGCGCGTGAGGCGGAACCTTTGGTGGCACTAGTCGATCTCGATCTTCCGGACATCGGTGGGTGCGAGCTGGCGCGGCGGCTGCGCGCGTGTCCCGCCGGGCCATCGATGCGCCTCATTGCGCTGACGGGTTTCAGCGACGAACCGACGCGCAAGATCGCTCTGGAGGCGGGTTTCGACGAGTTCGTGGTCAAACCACTCATGCCGGACGCGCTCGAAGCGCTGCTGAGCGGGCCTCGTGACAAGGCGGAGTCGCTCAACCTCTGACGCGCGGCTCGCTCCCTCGTGCGATCTCAGCCGTAACGTTCCAGCTTCCGGTACAGGGTCCGGCGGTCGAACGCCAGTACCTTGGCGGCCAGCGTCTTGTTGCCTCTGACCGCGGCTAGCACCTTGCGGATGTACCGTTCTTCGACAACGTGCATGGGTGGCAAATCGGCGGGCTCGTTGCCGAACGACAGTACCTCGGTCGGACGGTGCTCGCGTACCTTCGGAGGCAAGTCGTCGAGCGTGATCTCGTCGAAGCGAGCCAGGGCGACTGCGCGCTCCATACAGTTCTCGAGCTCGCGCACGTTGCCCGGCCAGTCGTAGTCCGCGAGCCGTTCAGCGACCAGCTGACCCAGCCGCGACACGGATTTCCCGGAACGCCGGGCGGCGCGCTCCAGGAAGTGCTGCGCCAACACGAGGGCGTCATTGCCGCGCGCGCGTAGCGGCGGGACGTCGATACGAACGACGTTGATGCGGTAGAACAGATCTTCGCGGAAACGCTTGGCGGCGACCTCCGCTTCCAGATCGCGATTCGTCGTAGCGATGAGTCGAGCGTCGAACGTCACTTCCTGCGACGAGCCGAGGGGCCGCACCTTGCGTTCTTGCAGTGCGCGCAGCAACTTCGCTTGCATACCGAGCGGCATTTCGCCGACTTCGTCCAGCAACAGGGTGCCGCGGTTGGCCTCGACGAAAAGGCCGGTGCGCGCCGAGCGCGCGTCCGTGAAGGCGCCGCGCACGTGGCCGAACAGTTCCGATTCGAGCAGCGTCTCCGGGAGGGCGGCACAGTTGACGCCCAAGAACGGCCCGGTGCGCCCGCTGCGCTCGTGGATGGCGCGCGCCACGAGTTCCTTCCCGGTGCCGCTTTCGCCGCCGATGAGCACACTGGTGTCGCTGTCCGCGACGCGATTCACGACGTCAGCGACGCGCGTCAGCGCCGGGCTCGACCCGACGACGTTGGGCAAGTCCGGAGTATCGACCCGACGGCGCAGCCGCCGGAGCTCCTCGCTCATGGTCCGGTGCCGGACCGCGCGCTCGAGTGCCAACCCCAGCGCGTCGATGGAAACCGGCTTGGTGATGAAATCGTACGCTCCAGCGCGAATGGCGCCGATGGCGTGCGACATGCTGCCAAAGCCGGTCATCACGATCACGGCGAGATCGGGGCGTTTGGCCAGAGCGGCCTGACACAGGTCGAGGCCGCTCATTCCTTCCATGTGGATGTCGACGAGCAGCACCGCGAAGTCTTCGCTGTCGAGCAGCTCGAGCGCCTTCTCCGGCGAGAGCTGCCAGCTTACCGAGTAGCCGCGCGCGGAAAGCCCCGCGTCGGCCAGCTCGCACATCTCGCGGTCGTCGTCGACGACGAGGACCGCCGGTCGCACCTCGGCCGCGGTGGTCGGCTGTCCGATTGCGACTTGTCGCGACTCGGGCGGCTCGGTGGCAGCGAGCGGCCGATGTACGACTTGCTCCGGAATGTCTTGGTGTTTGAGGTCGGTTGCTGTTGCTAGGGACATGGCGGACCCCGGTGTGCAGTTGTCGTGCCGGATCGGTATTGGAAAGCATTCTCGAGATTTCATGCGAAAACCGCGATCCACGGCCGCTGCGTGGCGGGGCATTGTGCCACGCTACGAGTGCGCGCGCCGCAAGAACGCCCCACCGAACAAATGTTTTCCCTGCCAGCGCGCTGGCGCCTACCTTAGAAAAAAGTGGGGTCCGAGCATCCAGCACTCCAGAATGCGCCTACGGAATCAGAAACCCGGCTGGCGCTCCTAGAAGAACTCCGGCAGCTCGAGCGGCGAGCTACCATCTCTAGAGTTGCGTCGGTGATCGGACACATCATCGGCACTCCGCTCAACGTGATCGCGGGACGCGCGGCGATGATCCGAGCCGACCCGACCGGAGACGCCGTGGTGCAGAACGCGCGGCGCATCGAAGAGCAGGTGGAGCGTCTGGCCCGCCGCATCCGGCGATTGATCGACTACCTGACGGTCCCCGAGCCGGACAAAGCCGGGAACATTTCGGTGGCACGCGTCATGCGTGCGGCGCTCGCGCTCTACGTGCCCATCGCCGCTCAACGCGGCGTGGACATCGACGTCGAGGGAGAGCCACCCGCTGCGATGCTCGACGAGGCCTGCGCTCTGGTGGTGCTGACGAGTCTGCTGGGCCTTGCAGCGCGCGTCGCCCCGAAGGGCGAGCGCATCGTCGTGTCGGCGACGGAGTCGCCCCTGGGGGGCGTGCAGTTCGAGCTGGTCATCCCGGGGCTCAAGCCGCCGCGCGCGCGCATCGATCGTCTCGACCCGCCCGACGGCGAAGTCGGCAGCGCCGAAGAAGCGGAGCGTCTCCAGGTCTTGAGCGTCTGTTTCGCCATAGCACAGCGCCACGGCGGCCGAGTCGACGTCAAGAGTCGCGGCAAGGCGGGCTCCGTGATTCGTTTCGAGTGCCCGGGCGCTTGAAGGGACCCGTGCGCCGCGCGCGGCTCAGCTTTTGGGGCGTGCGAGGCGCGCCACCGCGGCAATGATGCGCGCGAGCTCGACCGGCTTCGCGACATGATGGTCGTAGCCGCTTTCGTGAGCGCGCTGGCCGTCGGTGGCGCGCGCGTACGCCGTCAGCGCGATGGCCGGGATCGTAGCGAATTCGGAGCTGGAGCCACGCACGCGCCGAATCAACGCGAGACCGTCTTCCTGCGGCATGCCGAGATCGCTCACGAGGACGTCGAACCGTTCGGTTTCGAGAAAGGCAATGGCTTCGCGTGTCCCGGAGGCTTCCCGCACGCGCGCGCCGTACTGCTCCAACATCGCGCGCAAGAGCTCGCGGCCATCCGCGTGATCGTCGACGACCAACACGGACACGCCGGAGAGCGCACGAGCCGACGGCAGCCCGGGGTTGCTGCCCGCCTTTTGCGCGGGCGGTTCCGACGGGCCGCCCGGAGCGAGGCCGAGCGGCAAGCGGACTTCGAACCGTGAGCCTCGGCCCTCACCTTCGCTATGCACCGCCACCGTGCCGCCGTGGAGCTCGACGATGTGATGCACGATGGCGAGTCCCAGGCCGAGGCCGCCGTGGCTCCCGTAGGACTCCGCGCTGCCCTGCTGGAAGCGGTGGAAGACGAAAGG
>DASWGX010000220.1:0-15046 GCA_036393455.1 Polyangiaceae bacterium | reverse complement strand
CTTCGCATCCCCCCAAACCCAAAATCAACCTGCGTTGCGAATTTGTGCCTCCCGATCCCCATCCCCCTTCCGACACCCATCCCGCTCCCTGCCCCCTGCTGCCTTCACCACTCCCGGCCTCACCTCCAATCAAGACTGCATAAAGCGGAGCCCGCGCCAGCACCGTCATCGCGCGTCGGGGAGCACCGAGAAGCCGTCCAAGGCGGGACAGGCGCAGCAAAACATTTTTGCCTGGTTGGTCCCTGCGTTGTGCAAGCTCTCGGTACGACGATTGATCAAGACCGGTCCTGGCCCTTCGGGTATGCCGTTCGGGCCGTCCAGGCGACCCTCGACGAGCCATTCGAGACAGCGTGTTCCGGTGTCGCCGAGCCGCGGCAATTCGGCGCCCGGTTCGAGCGTGAGAAGATAGAGCCCCGCCTCGCGCGTCTGCAGCAGCACCGCCACCGAGCCGAAAGGTCGGGCGAGCCTTCGGGGCTGAAGCTCGGCGCGCGAGCGCGAGATTTCGACGCTCGCCGAACGCGCTCGCCCGCGTAGCGCCTCCGGCTTTTGCAGCACCAGGCTCACCTGTTCCACCATCGGATGCAACCCGAGCAACATGGCGGCGAGCTCTTCGCTCGCCTCCTCGATCAAGCGGTAGGCTCGAAAGCGCAAGAGCTCGCACACTTCGTTGGCGACCCGCGAGTAGTCCGCCGTGTGCCCGATGCGTCCGCTCGCGCCCGCGCGACCGAGATCGAGGCCTAGCGCGATATCGATGTGGAGCCGCTGGCGCCGGCGCCGTTCGCGCGGGTAAAGGCCGACGATACAGTCGAGTTCGAGCGCGTTGATGCGGATGTAATCCATGGGCTCATGCGGCATGCTGTCGTTCGGGGTGCCGGCCCGCAAGCGTCGAAAAGCCGCAGTGGGGTCCGAGTAGCTCGGAGCCGCTGCACGGGTGTTCGGTGCGGGCGCCGATCCGCGGATAAGGGGGCGATCGCCGGAGCGATGCGCTAGGATTCGACGTCATGGGTCGAGTGGCCGTGCGATCCCTTTGGGCGCTGGGCGTGGCCGCGCTCGCCGTGGCATGCGGCGGGCGCGACGAGCCGCGCTTCGGTTTCGTGGACGGAGAGGGCGGCGACGTTTCGTTCGGGGGCGAGGCAGGGGAAATCGGCGCGGGGGACGGCGGGATCGGCTCGCGCGGCGGCGCCAGGTCCGTCGGCGCCGCCAGCGGGCGCACGAGCGGCGTCGGCGGCGCGGCCCCGGGAGGCGCGACGAGCAGCGGAGACGTCACCGTCACCGGCGCGGGCGGTGCGACGAGCAGCGGCGTGACCGGTGTGGGTGGCGTCGCCGGTACGAGCAGCAGCGCGAGCAGCGGCTCCGGCGGCCTCGCCGGGCAAGGCGGCGTCGCCGGGGCGAGCGGTTCGTCGTCCAGCGGCTCGGGCGGAACCGGCGGCGTCGGCCAGTGCGTTGCGCAGGCAGAAAGCCGCTGCGGCATCTGCGCCTGTCGAAGCTGCTTCGACGAGCTCGGCGCGTGCATTGCGGACTTCGGTTGTCCCGTCATTCTCGACTGCATCGATCGCACCGGTTGCGAGGGGCTCGGTTGCTACCAGGCCGCGACGTGTCGCGGCGTGATCGACTCGTTCGGAGGTTTGCTCGGCGCCTCCATGCAGCGAGCGATCGTCCTCGCCCTCTGCACCTTCGAGGCCGATTGCCCCTGCTGAGGCGTGGGGCTCGGCGGCGGCCGTGATGAAACGACAGTCTCGCCGTCGCTGGCTCGAAGGGATTGCGGCCGCCGGCGTTGCGCCGCTTTCGGCGTGTGACGGGCCGCGGGTGCCGTTCGACGCAGAGCCGGTGCGTTTCGACCACGGCGTCGCGAGCGGCGATCCGACGCCGGATTCGGTCATCCTCTGGACCCGCGTCACCACCGGCGCGGCGGACGACGTCGAGCTCGCGCTCGAAATCGGGGAAGATCCGAATCTGACGCGGATCACGCGGCGGGCGAGCGCCGTCGCCCTGGCCGATCGCGACCACACGGCGAAGACCGAGCTCGGCGAGCTCGAAGCCGCGACCAGCTATTACTATCGCTTCCGCGCCGGCCGCGCGCTCTCTCCCATCGGGCGTTTCAGGACGACCGAGCAGGGAGAGCTTGGGCGCCTGAGGCTTGCGGTCGTTTCTTGCTCGAGCTTCGCCCACGGCTACTTTCACGCCTATCGGGAGATCGCGGCGCGGCCGGATCTCGACGCCGTGGTTCACCTCGGCGACTACATTTACGAATCCGGCTCCGGTACATTCGGCTCCGAGCGCGAGCTCGACCCCGATCACGAGTGCGTTTCGCTCGACGACTACCGGCGTCGCTATCGGCACTACCGCGCCGACCCCGATCTTCTGGAGCTGCACCGCCAGCACACCGTGATCGCCGTCTGGGACGACCACGAAGTCGCGAACGACGCCTGGGTCGGAGGCTCGCCGAACCACGATCCGGAAAGGGAAGGCGACTGGCTCGCACGGCGCGCCGCGGCGATGCGCGCGTACCACGAATGGATGCCCGTCCGCGAGGCCCGGGACGGAAGGCTCCAGCGTGCCGTCAGTTTCGGCACGCTCGCCGATCTCGTCCTGATCGACACGCGGCACTGGGGCCGCTCGGAACCCGTCGCGAACCCGGACGAAGCCGCGCTCGGCGACGCCGACCGAAGCATCCTCGGCGCCGACCAGGAAGCGTGGCTCACCGAGCAGCTGGGAGCCTCCCGCGCCGCCTGGAAGCTCATCGGCAACCAGGTCATGATGACACAGCTCTCGATCCTGTATAACGCCGACGCCTGGGACGGCTATCCCGCCTCTCGCCGCCGCCTGCTCTCCTTCATCGGCGAACGAGAGATCGCCGGAGTCGTCGTGTTGACAGGGGACATTCACATGTCGTGGGCCAGCGAGCTCGCGCTCGACCCCGAAGACCAGGAAAGCTACGACCCCGAAACGAGCGAAGGCGCCGTCGCCGTCGAGTTCACGACGCCTGCGGTGACGTCCCCCGGCCTCACCGAAGAAGCCGCCGAGCTCGCCGAACCCGTAGTCCTCGAGGCACCCCACGTCCGCTACGCGGAGCTCTCGAGCCGCGGCTATCTCTTGATCGACGTCGACGCCGATCGCCTGCTCGCCGAATACTATCACTTCGAACGCGTCGATCGCCGCACGGCAACCTCGCGTCTCGCGAGCGTCTGGCGCGTCGCGCCGAACCGGGCCCGCCTGGCGCCGGAGGAAGAAGCGAGCACGCCGCCCGAAGGCGCGCCGGTGCTGGCGTCAGGCTAGCGGAGAATCGAGCGGGGCGAGACGCCGCGCCGCGACTTGCCGCGTTGATTGATGATCGGGCCGGATGGGAGATAGGACGAGGGAGTAGGGCGGCTGGGATGGAGGACTGGGGAATAGGGAGAAAGGTCCGGCACAAATTCGCAACCCCATAGACCGCTGCCCGCAGCCTCAAGCCATCCGCGCGCCAGCGCGGGCCCGCTTCCCACTGCCATAAGCCCTCGGCCGACGACCTTATCTTCCCCAAACCCCAATCCTTCTTCCTGGGCCGCGCCAGCGAGCGGCCCTTCCCACCGATCGAGAGTGCTGCGACTTGCCGCGTCGCGGGCCATCGGACGTTCAATGCGTCACGCGCGGCTTCGTCTCTGCCTCGACGATGCCGACGGGCCAGCGCAAGGCTTCACGAGTCCAGCCGGCGTTGCCTTGTGGCCGCCAATCGACGCAGAGATCGTACTGGCCGGTGACGGGCGGGAACGGCAAACCGAGGACGCGCGTACGGAAGCGTGCGGTCATCGAACGGTGCCTGAACGCGTCCGTGAAGGTTTCGAGACCGGAGGCGCGCGCCACGAGGGCGAAGCGCACTTCGAAGGTCTGGCCGATCTCGTGGGGAGACAGATCGTAGTAGGCGTGGATTTCGAGCGGTAACACGCCTCCCGGGGGAGGGGGCGCGCCGGGAGGGACGTTGATCTGCTCGACGAGGTTGAACAGCGTTACGTTGTTCGAGAGCTGATCCAGGCTGGAGCCGGACGCGGCGACGAGCAGGTAACAACGAGGCAAGAGTGGCCCGCCGCAGTCTACCTTGCGCGGGCGCCGCGCAGGGACGGGGCCGACGTCATTGTCCGAGCCATCGGAACAGGAAGCGCAGGGACGTTTGACGCGAGAGCGTGGTCAAGGCGTCGATCAGCGGTACTCCCGCCGGACACACTTCGACGCAATTTTGCGCCTTGCCGCAGTCGGCGATGCCCCCGGGCGTCATCAAGACGTCCAAGCGCCGCGATTTTTGCAACGCGCCGGCCGGCGATTCGTTGAGGCGGTGCGCGTGACCCAGCGCGGCGGCGCCCAAGAAGTCGGAGTGCGGTCCGTATTGGGGGCAAGCCTCGGCGCAGGCCCCGCAGCCCATGCAGCCGGCGAGACGCTCGAGGGGAGCTTCGTGTTCCGCTGGAACGGAGCCGAGCGCGCGTTCCGGGACGTGGGTCGCGGCTTCGACTTGTGCGAGCGCATTGAAAAGCGGTGAGCGATCGACGATGAGGTCGGTGAGCGTGGCGAAGCGCGACAACGGTTCGAGCACGACGGGCTTTTTCCTTGCCAGCGGCGCGACGAGCGTGGTGCAGGCGAGTGCGACTTTGCCGTTGACGCGCATGGCACAGCCGCCGCACGCGCCTTCGAGGCAATCGCCTTCCCACGCCACGGGCGCGACGCGCTTGCCGTCGATGGTCCGCGGGGCGCGTTCCAGCGCGCTCAGGGCATCGGCGACCGTAGCGGCGGGGCCGACCTCGACCTCGAAGCGCTCCCAGCGCTTCCGTGTGCCTTCGGTGCCTTCCTGGCGGAGCACGCGCAGTCCGACGAGCTGTTTCGTTGCTTGCGGAGCCGGGGATTGCGGCTCGGAAGTACGCTCCGTCATCGGCTCTCCACCCGGCTATCGAGCGTCACGGGCTGTCCGGCGCACTGATAGCGAACTTCGTTGGAAAGGGAGTAGTCGCCGTTCTCTCCGGCGACGACGAAACTGTGCCGGAGCGCTTCCTTGCGCTCCACGGCGTCGGCGCGAAAGTGCCCGCCGACGCTGTGCGAGCGACGCTCGGCGGCGCCGAGCGTCGCTCGGGCGATCGGAAGCACGCGCCGTAGCCGTTCCAGCGACACCGCTTCATGAGGCGAAGCAGCTCGCGCCGCGCTCGCCGCTTCCGCCAGGGTTGCGAGGTCGTTCAGCGCCTCGATGATGGAGTCCGCCTCCCGCTTGGGGCCGCAAGCGCGCCGCATCGCGGTCCTGAGCTTCTCGAACAATCGGGCCGCCCCGGGGTCGTCGTCTTCGCCGTCGCCCAGGGACGCTCGAAACTCCGCCTCCCGCCGTTCGGCTGCCTTGTCGAAGAGCGAGCCCGGCAAGTCGTACGCGCTCTGCTCCATCGCGTCGCGGTAGGCGGCGATTCCGAGCGCCGCAAGGGTGGCGGACTGTAGCCGATACGGTAGCTCGTTGCCGGGCAGCTCCTCGGCGCCGCAACCGTGGCACGCCGCGCCGCCGGCCGCGTAGAGGCCGCCCAGCGTCGTGGACTGGTTTCGAGCCGACGCGCGGTCGGCCTTGCCGTCGTCGCAAGCGAGATCGGTAAGCAAACCTCCGAGGGAAGCGTGCACCGACACTTCGACCGGCAAGCGGCGTCCACTGCGGACATGAGCGTCCATGAGCGCGTGGAGCTGGGGGGGCAAGGCGTCCTCGAGCGCGTCGTCGGGTACGTCCGAGAGGTCGAGCGAGAGGGCGCGGCGCGGGCCTCCCTCCGCGCCCCTGCGCGCGAGCTCCGACGGCGCGAGCAGACTCTGAGCGGTCGCGAGCTCCGCGCGTTCCTTGGCGGGACTCTGACCCTCCGAGCTTCTGCGCTCGGCGGCATCGTTTTCGACGCTGATGAGACGCGCGCCGCGTGCGAGCAGCGATTCGGGAAGCGCGATCGACTTTTCCGCGCAGCGCACCGCGAGGGCCGTAAACTGCAAGAGTTCGGGATCCGCGAGGGCAGCTCCCGCGGCGTAGGCCACGGCGACGCCGCTGCCGTCCGCGCCGAGGTTCGCCGTGGAGCCCGCGAACAGCGCGGCGTGGTCTCCCGATGCCAGGCAGACGCCGTCGGCCGGAAAGCTGCGGTGTTCGAAGTTGCGCGTGTTCCGGAGCACGACGCCGACGACGATGCGATGATCGTCGACGACCAAGTCCACGAGCTCCCATGCCGTGAGTCGGCGTAGCAGGCGCTCGCCGCTCGCGCCGTCGGCGCGCGGAAGATCCGTGGCTTCGAGGCGCCGCGCGAGGCTTTCGAGCACGGCGACCACGTGGTGACCGGTGCGGGCGCCGGCCGTGAGCGTCCACTCCGTCGGCGCCGAGTAGAGGCGTGTACGCCGCAGCGCGCCGTCCGGATCGCGATCGAAGGGGACGCCGCAGTACGCCAGCCAAGCCGCGTGGCCGATGGCGCTCTCGGAGAGCAAGCGTGCTCGGAGCGGGTCTCCGAGCCCGGCGCCGAGCTCCGCGCTGCGCGCCGCGTGCGCGGCGACGTCTTCCGGTTTCGCGGCGTTGAAGCCGGCGCGAAGCCGGGCGGAGCCGGCGCCGTACGGCGAGCTCCGGCTCGCCAGGAGCACGGGTATGCCGGCGCGGCACAGGGAAACAGCCGTCATCAAACCGGAGGCGCCGGCGCCTATGACGACGCTGCGCCGCACTCGTCCGCGTTCCGAAAGCGACGCCATGCTCAGCGGGCTCCGAACGCGACCTTGGCGGCCGGAGCGCCGGTGAGCGCCGCTCCCGGCTCGGCGTCGCCGGCGACGTCCTCCGCCGCGGCGTGACGGCAGCTGAGCGGGGGAGTCGCGGGCTCATGCCCCGCGGCGGAAAGCGCGAAGCGCGACCCCGTCGAAAAATAGATGATCGAGTTGGCGCCCATCGCGAAAAGCGCCACGCCGAAGAGTCCCGTCACCGCGTGGACGCGAGCGAGGCCGCGCCGTCCCGTCGCGATGCCCCAAGAAAAACAAAGACCCGAGAGGCCGTTGGCGAAATGATACGCGGTGGCGGCAAGGCCGAAGAGGTAGCCGAGCGCGACCCACGGCACGCCCCACGCGGTCGTGCTCGATAACGACGCGCAGAGCTCGTAGAAGAGATCGTCGTGGTCGAGCTCACCGGTGAGCAACGGAATCCGGAACTGCAATAGGTGCGCTCCAATGAATACGAGCACCACGACCGCGCTCAGGCGCTGCAGTGCGTACGACCAGTTCCGCGCCCAGGGATAGCGGCTCGCGTTGCTGCGCCCTTCGAACAACACCTTGATGCCGTACCCGGCGTGGAAGGCGAGTGGGAGCCAGAGCAGCGCGACCTCCAGGACGAGACCGTAGGGAGAACGGCCTGCCCCGAGCGCGCGCTCGAACGCATCTCGACCGAGCAGCGCCGTCGAGTAAGTACCGAGGTGAGCGACCAGAAAGACCCCGATCGGCAACACGCCCGTGAGCGAGAACAACTTGCGCAGCGCATAGGCCCGCCGGTCGGCGTTCGAGACGGTCGGTGCGGAGTAGGCTGGCAAGCGCTGGACCTCGGCGAGGTTCGGAAGCGCGGTGTGCGCGCCCGCGACGCGGTGCTACGGGAACCCGGGGTCTCCGTCAAGCTCGGCGGGGCCTACCGAATGGCTTCGCACTCGTTCCGCCGCTGGTGCTCGGGCCGCTCTTGGTGCTTGGGCGTTCTCATGCTGCTCCCGGGCGCTTGCGGCGCCGGCGGCTCCGACGCCAATCGCACGCCGCGCGCTCCGCTTTCGCAAACCCGCGCGGCGGAGGCCGCGTTTCGCGCGCTCGAGCGCGATTGGTTGTCGCGTGACCCGGGAGCGCGGCTCGAGCTCGAGCCGGCCCTGCGCGATTTCCTTCGGCGCTTCGGGTCGGATCCGAGCGCGGACGTCGTGCGCGTCTATTGGGCCTTCGTGCTCGTGGAGCGGGGCGCGCTACTGCGCGCCGGGCAGTTGCTCGTGGAGGTTCAGCGGCGCGGGGTCGGCGCCACGCACGACTACGCGGAGCTCGTTCACGCCGCCATCTTGATTCGCCGCGGCGAGCCCGAGCGCGCTACGGCGCTCCTCGAGCGTCTCGACCGCCGTCTGGTCGACGCCGAGCAGCGGCTCGTCCACGCGCACCTTTCGGTTTCGGCTCTGACCGCCGCCGGTCAGTATGCGCGGGCGGTCGTTAGCATGCGCGACTGGTTGGCGTTGTGGCCCCTCGAGCGTGGCGCCCAGGTGCAGGAGAACGTCGTCGAACGTCTCGATGCGCTGCCGACTTCGGCGCTGCTCGAAGGCCTCTCGGAGCTGGCTCCGGAGGCAGGCGACAAGACCGCCCATGAGAACGCGACGCGCTGGCTCGTCAAGCGCTTGCGCGATCGCCTGTTCGAGGTCGCCAGCGCTGCGCGCGACGAGACCCTGGCGAAGGCGCTGCTCGCGATCCCGCGGCCCGAGCTCTTGACGTCGGTCCAGCGCGCGGCGCTTTCGCGCGTCGCCGTCGGCGGGCGCGTGGCGCCGCGCGTCGCCGGGCGGTTCGTCGGTTTGGCGCTGAGCCTCGGCTCGACGCGCGCGCGCACGCGTTCGGCGGAGGTGGCGCGCGGGCTCATGCGCGGGCTCGGTTTGCCGGCGAGCGAGAGTGAGCCCGGCGCCGTTCGGCTCGTGACGCGCGACGACGCGGGGGACGCGGCGCGCGTGCCGGAGGTACTCGCGGCGTTGGCGGGCGAGGGTGCCGTCGTCGTCGTCGCCGGAGTGGATGCCGAAAGCGCGGTCGCCGCGGCACGCTTCGCGGAGAGCGCGGCAATTCCGGTGCTGCTGGTGTTCGACGTTCCCGCCGGCGCCGGCGGCAGTTTCGCGTTCAATGTCGCGCCGCGGCCCAACGCCGACGTCACGCAACTCTCGGCGGCTCTCGAGCAGCGCGACCTCACGTGGTCTGCCGTCGGCGGCGAAGAGTACCCCTGCGACGACTCGGGGTCGGGTTCTCTCCGACATTTCCCGGTCGCGGAATGGAAGCAACGTCGCGTCGAGTCTTTGCTCTTGCTCGGAGACGAGGCGTGCGCGCGCCGCGTGGTGGAGGAAGCGCGAGCCGCCGCGTTCCGGCCGCTTTTCGCGCTGGGCTTCGAGGCGGCGGCGCTCTATCGCGCGCTCGAGGGGCGGCCGCACCTCAGTATCGGCGCCGGCGCCTTCCCCGATCGGCTCGAGCGACGCGAACCACTTCGCACGCCGGGTTGGTACGAGCTCATGGCCGCCGACGCCGGAACACTGGTCAAACGCGCGCTCGTCCGTTTACCCCCCCAGCGCGTCGACGACGCGCGCCTGGTGTCGCGCCTGCATCGCCTCGCGCGTGACGAGCTCCGGCGGGCCGAGGCCGACCTTTCGACGACCGAACGTCGCGGGTTCGACGCCGAACAGCGGCTACCGCGGACGTTGCGGGTCGTCGAAAGCGCGGAGAACCCCTAGCCCGATGGAGCAAACCTCGACGCCGAGCGCGGCGCCGCCTCCGATCGAGCTCCCGACGCGGCGTGCGAGCCGCGAGCTTTCGCGCCGCCTCGCGCCGTGCCTCGCGGCCGGTGACCTGGTGATTTACTCCGGACCCCTCGGTTCGGGAAAGACGTTCCTGGTGCGCGCCCTGGGTCGCGCGCTCGGTCTCGCGGCGGACGTGCCGGTCACCAGTCCGACCTTCACCCTCGTGAACGAGTACCCCACCGAGCCCCCCCTGTGCCACGCCGACCTCTACCGTTTGGGAGACGTTGGACAAGTGGAGATGCTGGGCCTCCGTGAGCGGCGGGACGAGGGCAGTCTGGTGCTGGTCGAGTGGGGCGAGCCGTTCATCGACGTGCTCGGTGGAGACGCCCTCGTCATTTCGCTCGCGTCGTCCCCGCGCCGGGCCGCGCTCCAGGCGACGGGGCCGCGCTCGGGAGCGGTACTGGCCGCACTCCTGAAGAATGCCTGAAGGGGTGAGCGTGCGTTCCGGTTCGGGTTCGCGGGCCGATCTCACAATTTACCTTTGACGTGGGACCGGCGTCGTGCTCTAAGGCGAAAAGGTGTTGGGGCCGCGGGCCTTCGTCGGGGAGCGAGGATGCAATGAGAACACTGAAATTGGGAGCCGAGTCGTTTCGACTCGTAGGTCTTTTCTGTTGGGTTTGCACGGCGTGCGGCGGCGGCGGCCTCGGCCAACCCGTCGCTCGTTTCCCGTCGAAGGCGGAGCTCGAGCAAGCCGTGTCGCCCGACGCCCGGCCGGAGCTCCAGCTCGAGACCCTGGAGGTCGATCGCTGGTCGATCGAGAGCCCGGTTCCGGCGCCCGGGGCCGAGTACCCGACGGAAACGCCTTGGGATCGTCTGCTGCTCGACGCCGTACCGGACAAGGCTCGCGCGAGCGCTGCATTGCGCTGCGCGGCCACGGAGTCGGCGCGGTTCTACGTCGAGCATCGGGCCTACCCCGGTGACGGCCTGCGCCGCCATCTGATCGGCCGCTGCGGCAGCACGCTGCCGTCGGCCGGGTTCGCCGCCGTACAAGTCGACCTCCCCGACGACACGCCGGAAGAGCGCGTCGAAAGCGAGCTTCGACAGTCGGTCACCGACATGATCGGCAAGCTCGACTCCTCGAACGAGGCGGTCGGCCTCGGCTACGCGCGCGGCAGCGGACGGGCAGCGTTTGCCCTGTACTACGGGTCCGGCTCGGGCACGCTCGACGCCTTTTCTCCGAGCGTCAGCGGGAACCGCGTCACCCTCTCCGGTACCATTGGGGAAGACGTCGAAAGTGCGCTCGGTCTCGTCACCGAGGGCGAATACGGTGTGCGTTATTGCGAGCCCGATCGGCGCGTGCGTGCGCCGCGCTTTCGCATCGCGTGTCCGGTGGCACCGGACGACCCGATCGCCCGGATCGAGATCGTCACGCGGCGGCCCGGCCAGGTGCTGATGGAGTCGATGCGCGACGTGCTCGTGCGCCGCAGTGAAGAGGCTGGCCTGGTCTACGAGCCGGCGCTCTACGGAGCGGCGGAAACGGTGTCCGGCGCCAAAGAATTCCGCGGCGCGCTCCTCTCGGCGCTGAACGGGGTACGCCGGCAAGCGGGGCAGCGTCCCTTTGCGCTCGAACGGCGCCAGTCAGTTTCCAACGAGCGGCTCATCCCGACCTTCTTCGACGCCATGCTGCGAAGCAGCAACGAGCAGGTGGATTGGCTCGCGCTCGGCTTGCTGGCGGGCTGGGACGTGCAGGGGATGATCCGTGACGGCGGGATCTACTGGGGCATGGTGGCGACGGCGCGAAGCCCCGGCCGCTGGCTGAGCTACGCGTTCGAGAGCCCGCTCGGTCGCTGGGTCTTGCTGGAACCGAGCATGTCCCACATCGCCGTCGGCGCGGCGCCGTTCGCGCAGGCCGGCGTGATGGCGATCGCGACGACCTACGCGTTCTTCGACCAGCGCGATCACGGCGCCGACGAGGATGCGGTGTTCGCCGAGCTCGCCAAGGTGCGCCGAGCCTACGATCTCTCGGAGCCCCAGCGAGTTCGCCGCGGGGCGGCGCTCGAAGGCGCGCTCGCCAGCGTGGCGAACAATACCGAGACCACCGGTGACGCGCTGAATCGAGCAATCTACCGGATCAGCACCGAGCAAACTCGGTCGATTTCGGGCTGGGTCGTGGAGACGAACGACCTCAAGCACCTGCCGTTCACCGACGCGCTCCTCGCCGCTTCGCTCGAGGTCGAAGTCGGTATCACGCACTACCGCGCACCCGGCGGTGCCTGGGGCCAATACGTCGTGGCCTTCGTGATCTACGAAAGCGGTCCGCCGACGGGGCGCCATACGGCCCGCAATCGGTTGCGCGTCGTCGATCGGACCGCGTCGTTTGGTTCATCCGCGCGTGCCTCCTCTCCCGCGCGCACCAGTTTCTGAATCCGCGTCGGGTCGACGCGTCGGCGCGTCCTTTTAGTACCGCCGTCTCATCGGTGCTAAGACCGCCGCCATGGTCGCAGCCGCGCCCGACCAGTCTCGCCCGCCCGGCTCCGGGCTGGGCGGGCGTCTGTTCGCGCCGCTGATCGACTTTCTGGAGGGGATCGGGCAGCTCGTCATGCTCACTGGGCGGACGCTCGCGTGGATGATCCGCCCGCCCTACCGCCTGAGCCAGCTTCTCCTGGCGATGGATTTCATCGGCGTGCAGTCGGTGTTCATCGTTTCGCTGACGGGCGTCTTCAGCGGCATGGTGTTGGCGCTACAAACCGTCCACAGCTTGCGTCAGTTCAGCGCGGAGGGAGTCGTCGGTTCCATCGTCGCCATTTCTCTGATGCGCGAAATCAGCCCGGTCTTTGCCGCGCTCATGGTGACGGCCAGGGCCGGCAGCGCCATGGCGGCGGAGCTCGGCAACATGCGCGTCACCGAGCAGATCGACGCCCTGACCACGATGGGTGTGAGCCCGGTTCAATACCTCTTGTCGCCGCGGCTCCTCTCGTCGGTCTTGATGGTACCGCTGCTCTGCGTGCTCTACACGTGCGTCGGCATGGTGGGCGCCTGGGTCGTAGCGGTGAACTGGCTCGGCGTGGACCCCGGGGTCTTCATCGCGAACATCGAGAAGTACCTGATCCTGCACGACTTCATGATGGGAGAGATCAAGGCGGCATGCTTCGGTTTCCTCATCGCGGCCATTTCGTGCCGGCAGGGCTTTTACGCGAGCGGAGGCGCCAAGGGCGTGGGAGAGGCGACCACGCGCGCGGTCGTGCAGAGCGCCGTCGCTATCCTGATTGCGAACTACGTCATCACGGACATCATGACGGAGACCTGATCGGCGGCCAGGGCGCATACGCCGTCGTGACGTCAGAAGCTGAAGTAAAGATCGAAGCTCCGGCGCTTCGTATTCCTCGGCGAGGGCGCTCAGGTCCGGAGGCGTCGGTTTCTCGACGGGGGTCGCGTCTCGCGCAGGCCGAGAGAGAACGTTGCCAGCACGACGGGGAGAGCCAGACCGCGTGCTATCGAAGGCTCACCACTGGTCATACCGAGCCCTCGCGCTCCTGCCGGGTCCGGACGCTCGGCTTGTGCCGCGGGCAGTCCTTTGCCATACTCTCCGACGCATGAAAACTCCAGGTAATTGCCTAGCGTTCGCGAGCGCCGTGTGCTTCGGCTTCGCGCTCCTCGGGTGTGGCAGCGATTCGGGTGACGGCACGACCACGTCGGGTGCCGGCGGGTCCGCGAGCGGGGCCGGCGGCACCGGCGGAACGACGACCGGCGGCGCGACGGGCAGCGGCGGCAGCACCGGCGGCGCGACGGGCAGCGGCGGTAGCACGGGTGGCGGAACGATGATGCCATCGGACAACATGGCGGCGTCGATCACCGCCTTCTTGATGTCCGAAGGGTACAAGACGACGGGCTGGACGCCGGACGCCACGACGCCGCGCGGCCCCGTGAACGCCAGCTCGCCGCACGGTGACGTCATCGTCTACATGAACGACGTCGCGAGCGCCGGTGCGCCGCTCATGCCGGCCGTCGGTGCCATGGCCGTGAAGGAGCTGTACGAGGCCGGTATGCTCGTAGGCATCGCCGTCATGTGGAAGACGGAAGACTCGACGATGTCGAGCGCGTGGACGTACTACTGCTATGGTCCGGAAGGTCGCTGCTACACCGATAGCGCCGACTTCACGGCGTCCGCGCCGGCCTATGCCCAGGGCATGAACGGCGACACCTCCTGTGTGTTCTGCCACGGCGGGCAGTTTTTCTCGGCCGAGTAGGCGGGCTCCTCGCGCGGTCGAGCAGCCGAGCTAGCGCGTCGCGGGGTTTCGCTCGTCCGGGCGTTCCAGTCCGACCACGCTGTACTCGTCGAGAAGCGCGGGTGCATCGGCTGCCACGCCGTGGCCGTACAGGTGGACGCGCAGCGGGAAGCTCTCGTGGCTTCGAGTGCCGGCCCAGACGTCGACGACGACGTACGCCCGTTCCGGAGCGTCGAGCGACGCCGAGCTCGTCGCGCGGACCGAAAACGCGCGCGGCAGCTCGACACACACCTCGTTCGGTTTGGGGCGGCGAATCGGACGCTGTCCGGCCGGTTCGAGCGGCGCGCCGCGGAAAGCGCGCGCGGCGTAGAGACGGTCGTTCGCGGCCGAGATGCCGGAGGACACCGCCAGGTCCTCGAGACACACCCAGCGCACCGGCGGAGCGCCGCGAGCGTCTGCCCGCGAGGCAAACAGAGCGATCCTCGGGTGCGCGAGCGGGGACAGGCGGTCGAGATAGCGCTTCAGGATTTCGTCGCGCCGCCGGCGCAGCACCTCGAACAGCACGCGCCGCAGCGCTTCGTCCGCCAAGCTTGCGGTATCGATCAGGGTTTCGAGATGGGCGTCCGAGAAACGCGCGATGATGCGCGCCATCCACGCGGCGTCGCGCTCGCTCATGCGTGAAAAGGCTGGATTGGGATAGCCCGGCCGCCACGGCTCCGGCTCGAACAGCTCCGCCTCGTAGTAACCCAGCACCGGACCCGTCGGTCCGAAGCGAGCGACGTCCCAGGGACGCGTCACGACGCCCAGCGTGAGGAAGTCCTCGGCCATGTAGGAAAAGTCCAGATAGTAAGAATGGCCGAGGCGGCGCCCGAGCATCGGCGGTTCCCAGACGCTTCCGAAGCAGTCGCCGAAGTCGATGATGTAGTGACGCACGTGGCCGCGGCCCTTGCTCGTTTCGACGAACGCGGCGAGCGTGTTCTGCTCGCGAGCGTCGAAATGGTTCGTCCAGGCCGCCAGCAAACGGCTGCCGCGTAGCTCGCGCCGATCCTCGTGGGGGACGATGTCGTTGGGGTCGTCGTCGCGCACACCCTGGTACGTGAAGGGCCCGATCGGGCGGCCATCGATGAACAAGCTGGCACTCGCCCGATAGCGTCCGTCCGGCGTGCGCAGAGCTTTCGACAGCACTGCGTCGACGTGGTGCTGCTCGAGCGGCACGTCGTCGCCGTGGTCGTCTTCTGCTTCCGCTTCGGGATCGATACGCAGGATCGAAGCGTCGAAGTACGCGACGCGGTTGCACGGTACGAAAAATCCGGCGGCGTGATAGATGCGTGAAACGACCACGTCGGCGGTGGTGGCGCGCGGGCCCTGGTCGATTCCGTC
>DASWGX010000219.1:0-9430 GCA_036393455.1 Polyangiaceae bacterium | reverse complement strand
GCAGAACCGGCGCAATCAGCAGCTCACGGCCGCGCTGGGCATGTCGCACGCCATCGAAGTGATCCACGCGAGCTTCGAGGACGTCCCGCGACCGGACGGCTGCTACGACGCCGTCTGGTCGCAGGACGCCTTTCTTCACAGCGGCGCGCGACGGCGTGTGCTCGCCGAAGTCGAGCGCGTGCTGCGCCCCGGCGGCTCATTGATCTTCACGGACCCGATGCAGGCGGACGACTGTCCCGAGGGCGTGCTCGGGTCGATCCTCGAGCGCATCCATCTGAGCGATCTGGGCTCGTTCGCCTGGTACCGGGAAGAAGCGCGAAAGCTCGGCTTCGTCGAGGTCAGAACCATCGTGCTCACCGAACAGCTCGTGCGGCACTACTCGCGAGTGCGCGAGGAGCTCGCGTCGCGCTACGACGCCATGGTTCGGCTTTCGCACAAGGACTACGTGGACCGCATGCTGACCGGCCTGTCCCACTGGATCGACGGCGGAAAGCGCGGGCACCTGGCGTGGGGCATCCTCCACTTCAGGGCGCCCTGAAGCGCGGCCACGGGGACCATTCACGCTCGCGGCCGAGCGAGCAGCGTCAGGCGAGCAGCACGGCGCCGTTCGACGCGATGACGTCCCGGTACCAGTAGCCCGAATCCTTGATGATACGCTGCTGGGTCGGATAGTCGACGAACACGAGCCCGAAACGTTGCTTGTACCCCTCGGCCCATTCGAAGTTGTCGAGGATCGACCAGTGGAAGTAGCCGCGCACGTCGACGCCCTCGGCGATGGCGCGGTGGAGCTCTCTCAGGTACCGCGTCGTGAAGTCGATGCGCGCTGCGTCGTGAACCTTGCCGTCCACCGAGACCCAATCGCGGCAAGAGAGGCCATTTTCCGTGATCACGAGCGGGAGCTTGTAGCGTTCGTAGAGCCACTTTGGCCCGTAGTAGAGCGCTTCCGGCGTGACGGGCCAATCGAAGGCGGTGATGGGAAAGCCGACCGGCATCGGTACGTTCTCCGCCCTGCCATCCTTGCCCGGCCTCACCGGAACGCCGTTGTAGATATTGACGCCCAGATAGTCGAGGGGCTGGTGAATGAGCTCTAGATCTCCGTCGCGGACACGCGGCGCGTCGGCGCCGTGAAACGCGAGGCCGTCTTCCGGATAGTGACCGAAACAGATCGGATCGAGCCACCAGGTGTTCGTCCGCATGTGAGGCTGCGCCGCGGCAAACGTCGCGGCGCGGGCTACCTCGATGTGCGAGTGCGTCGGTTCGTGCGGCAGGCTCAGCTGAGCGACGGGCGCGATACCCACCGAAGGCGGACGCACGGCCGCCGAGCGAATCGCTTGCACGGCGCGGCCGTGAGCCATCAGCACGTGGTGCGCGGCCAGCAGCACCTCGGAAATGTGCAAGCGATCGCCGGGCGCGTGGCGCCCGTCTTGATGCCCCGCGCCGATGAACACTTGCGGCTCGTTCAGCGTCATGAAGTGCGTGACCCGATCAGAAAGGCGCCGCGTGACGACGTCGGCGTATTCGGCGAACCACTGGGAGCTGTCCCGGTTCAACCATCCGCCTTTTTCGTAGAGCGAAAGCGGGAAATCCCAGTGGAACAAGGTGACGTAGGGCGCCACCTCGGCCTTCAAGAGCGCGTCCACGAGCCGGTCGTAGAAGTCGAGCCCGGCGGCGTTGGCGCTGCCGATGCCGTCGGGCAGCACGCGCGGCCAAGAGATGCTGAGCCGATAGGCTCGAAGCCCGAGCTCCCGCATGATGGCGACGTCGGTGGCGTAGAGCCGATAGTGGTCGCACGCGACGCTTCCCGAATGCCCCTGCCAGGTCGCACCTGCCTTCTTGCAGAACATGTCCCAAACCGACGGCCCCTTGCCGTGCGCTTCGGCGGCGCCTTCGATTTGATACGACGCCGCGGCGGCGCCCCAGCTGAAATGATCGGGAAAGCTCATGGCATTTACCTTCGCGCCACCGTTATAGAGACGCACCGCACGGCTGTCGAGGATCTCGGCGACGAGCCTCGTGAATCGCGTCCCGGTTCCGTCACCCCGTGAGCCAAAGCACCAGTTGCAGCGCGTACGCCAGCGCGATCGCGATCAAGAGCGCGTTGATGAAGCCCTCGAACCACTTCCCGAAAGCGCGTAGCTGTCGAAAAAATAGCAGCCTTGTCACGAGCAGCCCCAAAAATGAAATGACTAGGAGCTTGCTCAGCATCCCTGCTTACGGCTAGCACGCCAGCGCCCGGAACCTAACCCTCGTATACCCTCGCGCCCCGCAGCCGGGCCACGCCGAGGCACGCCCGGTCGTCGAGAATGCGCCGGGGAACGGCGCCTGGAGCTCGACGCCGAAAGCCCGTAGACTCCGATTTCATGCGACCGAGGGCTTTGGCTGCGTGCGCGACGATCGCCGGATCGTCGCTCGCTCTCGGACCCGCCTGCAGCGACCGAGAGCCCGGCTCCGAGCCGCGCTTTGCGTCGCAGCCCATCATCGGGGGAACTCCGGACACCCTGCACTCCGCGGTGCTGGCGCTCCTGAATCCGACCGGTTCCTGCAGCGGCACGGTCATCGCGAGCAGGGGCGACTCCGGCTACTTCTTGACGGCCGCCCACTGCTTGTCGCGCTTGACCAACACGGGAGAGCTCGCACTGCCGGTGCAGCCGCTCGCACCAGAGAACGTCGCGCTCGTGCCCGGGCTCGACTGGTCCGAGGGGTTAGCGAGCTCGGCCTACTACCCAGTGGTCGAGCTCGCGCTCCACCCCGGTTACCCGGGCGACGCGGCGTTCGACGTCGCCATGGCGCGCTTCGTCGGCGCGGACGACGCGCTCGCCACCACTCCGGCAATGACGGCGGCCGAGGACGACCTCGCCGACGGCGTCGCGGTCACGCTGGTCGGTTATGGCCAAACCGAAGACGACGCTCAGAATACCGTACGCTACCGCGTGGACACGACCGTCTCGGACCTCGGCGAAGCGGGGCTCGTGCTCTACGACGAGTCGAACGACCGCGGGAGCTGCAACGGGGACAGCGGCGGTCCTGTGCTGCGCGCGACCGCGAGCGGCGAGCGCGTGGCCGCCGTGATTTCGTTCGGCTCTTCGGCCACGTGCGCGGTCGAATTCGGAGGCGGGCCGCGCGTCTCGACGCCGGCGACTCAGTCGTTCATCGAGGACTTTGTCGCGGCGGCTCCGCCGCCACGCTCGTGTACCGATTGCCTGCTCGTCAATCTCACGAGCTTCGGCGCGTGCCCGGACCAGGCCGTCGCGTGCGGCTCGGGGAGCGAGTGCGAAGCCTACTCCCTTTGCCGAAATCGGTGCGCCGGCGGCTCCTCGTGCGTGGCCGCGTGCGCTACGGCTTACCCGGAAGGAGCGGTCGAAGACGCCGCGTTGTTCAGCTGCGCCTGCGACACCGGGTGCGAGGTCGAGTGCGCGGGCTTCGCGGGCTGCAACCCGTCGAGCTGCGGGTTCGCCGTCGGCGAGAACCCTTGCAACGCCTGCATGCAACAAAGCTGTTGCGACCCGATCGGCGACTGCAACGAGGACGCACAATGCCTGACGTGCGCCTTTGCCGCAGCGCGGCCCGCCGCCTGCCAGGAGAGCGAGCCCTTCTTCGAGCTTCGCGAGTGCCTGGTCCGCGAGTGCGCGTCCGACTGTGAAGTGCCAAGTTGCGGTTTCACCAACACCGGCGCCTGCGGGCAGTGCCTGAACGATTGCTGTGCCCAGGGTCAGTCCTGCTACGCCGACGACGTCTGCTTCGATTGCGCCCTGGGCGGCGGCTTCGTGAACGTCTGCGAGGCGAACCAACACTATCGCGATCTTTTCGCGTGTCTCGGGGACTGCGCCGGCGATCCGTGCGGAGCCCTGAGCGAGCCGCCCGACGACCCGCCGACGACGGACGACCCGGAGGCGGAAGGCGGCGCGGCGGGCACCGATGATTCGGGAGCGGCGACAGGCGCCGGTGGTGAGCGCACCACACCGCGCGGGGCGGCAGGAGCCGCGGGAGAAGCCTCGGCGGGCGGCTCGGCCGGCAGCGCATCGGACGAAACAAAAGATGTCCCGCGCGACGGTGGTTCCGGGTGCGCGTGCAGAATCACTCCAGATCGGCGAACCAACACACCAGCGTGGCCATGGCTCGGCACTCTTCTGGTCCTGCCTCGCTTCGCTCGCCTTCGGCGCCGGACCTACAGACAGATGCAGTTGTAGGCGTTGCGCGCGATGTCCCGTGCGGCCGAGTCCACCCCGAGGCGATTCCCGCAGACGCCCTCGCCGCTACCGCACGAGCTTTCGTTGCAGTCGTTCACGCCGTAGCAGTCGAGAACCACCTGGCAGCGCTCTTCCCATTCGGCTCTGCCCGCCTCGAGGCAAATAGGCGCGCATTCATCGTCGTCGCGCCAGTCCGCCAGGCAGCCGTCGGTGGGCTGCATGCTGCCGCCCGTGCCTCCGCCCGACGTGCCTCCGCTCGACGTGCCTCCGCTCGACGTGCCTCCGCTACCGGTGCCTCCGCTACCGGTGCCTCCCATTCCGCTCGCCGAGCCGCCGCTGCTCGTTCCCCCCGCTCCGCCGCTGGGAGCACCCCCGCCGCTGCCGCCGCTTCCCGACGACGTTCCTCCGCTACCGCCGCTTCCGCTCGTGCCGCTGCTCGAAGAGCCTCCAGACCCAGTGGTACTAGATGAAGCGGCCGTGCTCGTCGTGCTGGTGCTCGTGGAGCTGGTCGACGACGTGGTGCCGCCCGCGCCTCCCGCGGCGCTGCCACCGCTGCCACCCCCGCTCCCCGAAGCGGGAGGAAAGGGGTCGTCCACCTGCGTGGCGCACGCGACGAAGCCCACCACCACGAACATGCGCGGAAGGGATTCGAGCACAACGCGCGCTCGCGCACACGGCCCACGACCTCGCTCCACCCGGGCTCTCAGCGACACTGCCCGTCAGCTTAGCCCATGTCGTCCCGATTGCCACGTCATTGGCGATTCCGAAATGCGCAAAGCCCCGGGCACGCACGATACCTGAGGATATGGTGGATACGCATGATACCTGAGGATATGGTCAAGGGTTCAACACGCGCGGCAACGCCCGAGCGCTCGTTCACCCGCCCTTCTTACGTGGGGCTTCCTGCGTGGGGGGTGGCGGCACGGGGGCCACTGGCACAGGGGCAACCGGCGGCACGGTAGGCGGCAGCGGGGGCGCCGGAGGAACCGCGGGAGCGGGCGGCAGCTCTGGAGCGGGCGGCACGGTCGTCGAACTGCGGCGATCCAATGCCGGACGGCGGCGACCCGATCAGCGACGGCGATCTCGAGTGCGCGCGGAGCTGGTGGACGGCTTTGCTCCCTGACCCGCGTCGCACGGTGACGCGACCCGCCTGCACGCCGGTCTGGGCCGTTCAGGGGCGCTCGCTCCGACCGTGCTCGTCGAGGAACGCGAGCACCCAGGCGAACGGCGCGTTCCAATTGATGGTGATCTCGTTGACGGCCCAAGCTTCGATGTGGTCGACGAAGCACTTCTGCGGCTCGCAACCCGACAGGCCTGCTTTCCTGCTCTGTGGATCCTGAAGGCTCGAGTTCGGCCCGCCCGAAACCACTCCGGGCGGCGGGGGCGGAAACTCGTTTCGGTAGCTTTCGGCCCAGAAGCGGTGATGCGGTTTTTCCAGCGGAATTTCGCCGTATCCGGTCACGTAAGACTGCACCAGCGGATTTCGGCCGAACAAATAGTCGACGGCCTCGGAAACGCCGCCGGCATAGCGGTCCTGCCTGGTGAAGTCGTAAGCGAGCGCGAGGACGATGGCGTTGTTGAGGATGAACGAGTTCGAGCCCCACGGATACTTGCCGCTATCGGACATCGCGATGGGCACGCGGTAGCCCTGCTTGCCGATGATCGCCAGGTAGCGATCCGCCGCCGCGACGATGCTCCGCCGCACGGCGTCGACGCCTTCCTCTTCGAGCGCGCTCGGCACGACCGCAAGCGAGATCGAGCCGAGCGCCGCCGTCGACTGCCACGTCATCGACGCGCTGATCTCCTCCTTGTCGAGCTCCGTGGGGAACCGGCGGAAGAACGGCGTGTTCACGGCGTAGTCACGCAGCACCGGATCCTCGAGCGAAATGAAGAGCTCGGCCGCTGCCCAGTAGAATTCGTCGTCGACGACGTCGTCGTCGTAGGGCCCTCCGCCGCTGTTGTCGCGCTCGGGCGCGAAGCGGTCGGGGTGCTCGCGGGCGGCGGCCCAGGCTCGAAGGCCCGCGGAAAGACAGCGGCGAGAAAACTCCGGATCGATGCGCGCGAAGATGCGACCGGCCTGCGCGGCGACGGCGGCGAGGTTCAGCGTCGCCGCCGTGCTGGGCGGATGCAAAGCCCGATTGCCCGCGTACGCCGGCGGCTCCCGTCCGAGCGCCGACCAGCTATGGTCGTGGATCTTGTGATGGGCCATGCCGGCGAACGGCTGCCCTTCGGGCACCTGCATCTTGAGCAAGAACTCCACTTCGTAGCGAGCTTCGTCCAAGAGATCGGGCACGCCGTTGTCGCGTTCGGGAATGTTCATCGTGCCGTCGTCGAAGTCCGCCGACGAGGTGCCGAGATGCTTGGTCCGCTCGAACAGATTCAGGAGCGTCCACGCGGAGATGCCGCCGTTGACGACGTATTTTCCGTGATCGCCGGCGTCGTACCAGCCCCCGGAGACGTCGAGCGCATAGCGGCAGTCGCGCCAGCACGGCACCGAGCGGTCGCTCAGATGGCCCGCCGGGCGCTCCCACTGGCCGTCGCCCGCGAACGGCATCGTGATCGGGATGCCGCTGCGATTGTGATAGAAGTACGCGAGCGCTTCGTATTTGAGCTTCTCGTAGAGATCGTCGCGGACGTCGAACGGGAAGCTCTCGAGCGTACCGCGAGCCGACTCGCCGACGCGCACGAGATAGCCCGAGCCGGCACGCGCGAACTCCGAGAAGTCCGCGAAGTGCACGCGATCGCCAGAAGCCGGGTCGGCGCCGAACGGCCGCGTCTTCCCGGAAAAGACGGCGGCTCCCGTCGCGTCCTCCACCGAAAAGGCGAGCGCCGCCGCGGCGTCGGTTCTCACCGTCGCGACCTTCGGTGCGCGCGGGAGGTAGCCCACCTGATTGACGCGAACCTGAGGGGCGCTCGCTTCGGCCCAGGCGGCGCCGCGATCGCTCTTGCAGGCCGTCGCCGCGAACGGAAAGACCGCCACGAGCGCGCGCGCGCGCCACGCCAAAGAGAACGCGGATCGCCCGCCGAAGCGCGTGGACGGGACGCGCGCATGCCCGCGCCCGCTGCGGTTCGCGACCGCATGCGCCGCCGGCGTCCGCGCCGCGGGGCACGCGGCGCGTTCTGCGCTATGCTGCGCGTTCGAGGAGGTTCGCATGGGCAGTGGTTGGAAGATTGGGGTGGGGCTCGCTCTCGGGGCGGCCGGGGTCGCGGCCTGCGGCGGCTCCGCCGTGTTGACCGAGTGCGTGGGCGAGTACACCGGTACGTTCAGCGGGTCGTCTTCTGGCACGCTGTCCGGCCGCGTCAACGACGATCGCAGCTTCGCGGTGTCGTTCCAGCCGGAGGGTTCGGCGAGCAGCATGAGCGGAGAAGGAGAGATCGGCGACGACGGAAGCATCGATCTCGGTGTGGGAGTCAATCGCGTCACCGGACAGCTCGACTTCTCGCGCTGCACGGCCAGAGGCAATTGGTCGATAGGGTCCGCTGCCGGCGGAAACTGGCAGGCTCGGCGTCGCTGACTGTCGAACCCGAGCCGCGCCCTGCGCGTGCGTGTGCGCCGAACGCTGGCGTCAGGGAGTTCACGTGGCATAGCTTGGTGCACGTGATTCGGTCGCTCGTTGCCGTAGGGCTGGTCGCGCTGGTCGGTTGTGGACCAAGGGTCGGCGAAGACAACCGTGGCCTCGCGGTTGGCGCGGGCGGAGAGAGCGCCGGCGGGACGGGAGGCGGCACGGCGGGAACGGGCGGCGCGCCGCATGGCGACAGCGGCGCGGCGGCAATGCCCGGCACCGGCGGCAGCGCGATGGGCGGCGCGCCGGCGAGCGGCGGCGCGGGCGGCAGCGGGGGCGCGCGGGCGCCGGTGGTTACGCGGGTGGGGCCGCCGTACGACTATCCGCAGAACTGGCGGAGCCCCTACTGCATACATCCCACTCTCGCGCATCCAGACGACGCGCGCCTGGCGTACGAGCGCTGGAGGACCGAGCTCGTGACCACGGAAGGAGCGGGAAGCTTCCAGCGCGTCCGCCGTCCGGACCGCGAAGAAGACACCACGGTCTCGGAGGGCGTCGCGTACGGAATGATCCTTTCGCTGGTGATGGACGACCAAGCGCTCTTCGACGACCTCTGGCGCTACTCGCAGATGTACGTCAACGGAAACGGGCTGATGCACTGGCTCATCAGCGCGTCCGGAAGCGTGGAAGGCGAGGGCGCCGCCACCGACGCGGACGAAGACATGGCGTACGCTCTCGCCCTCGCCGCGCACAAATGGGGCGGGGGCGGCGCTCTCGACGCCAGCTACGCCGATCTCGCCCTGGCTCAGATCGACCGCATCTGGGAGCACGAGATCTACGAATCGTATGACGGCCTGGTCGTCGCCGGGGACTCCTGGGGCGAGCAGGTAGTGTTCAACCCGTCCTATTTCGCCCCGAACCAGTATCGTCTCTTCGGCAGATTGACGGGGAACGTCGAAGGCTGGCAGCTCGCCATCGACAAGGGGTACGAGCTTTTCGCCGCGGGCCTCAGCGCCGAACTCGGCAATCTCGAAAATGGGCTCCTGCCGGCGTGGGCGAACACCGAGGGACAGCCGAGCCCCGCCTTCGACGGAGCTCCCACCCACTACCAGTACGACTCGGCGCGCATCCCCTTCCGCATCGCGCAAGACTACTGCGAGTACGGGGAGCCCCGGGCCAAAGCCCTGCTCGAAAAGCTCTCGAACTTCTTTTCGGCACCGGGCGCGTCCGGAATCGTCGACGGCTACGAGCTCGACGGCACGCCGCGTCCCGCGAACACCGCGCCGCCCGGTATTCAGTCGGCGCTGTTCGTGGGCGCCGCGGGCGTCGGGGCGATGAACGACCCCGTTTACCAGCCCTTCGTCGACGATGTTTATGGCCTGCTCGTGACCAAGGAAATGCTGCCCCACAGTTACTACTACAACATGAGCTGGCAGGTGTTTTCGCTCGTCATGCTGTCCGGCAATCTGTTCGACTATACGCTCCATTGAACGCTCCCCTGAGCGCTCCACCGAACCGCTATTCGGCCGTGCTATTCCCGGGACGTGCGGGGCCGAGGTCCCGGCGTCGCTTCCGCGTCCGCTGGAATTGCGAGCGCGAGGGCAGTCTTGATTGGAGGTGAGGCCGGGAGTGGTGAAGGCAGCAGGGGGCAGGGAGCGGGATGGGTGTCGGAAGGGGGATGGGGATCGGGAGGCACAAATTCGCAACGCAGGTTGATTTTGGGTTTGGGGGGATGCGAAG
>DASWGX010000218.1:0-20608 GCA_036393455.1 Polyangiaceae bacterium | reverse complement strand
CTTCGCATCCCCCCAAACCCAAAATCAACCTGCGTTGCGAATTTGTGCCTCCCGATCCCCATCCCCCTTCCGACACCCATCCCGCTCCCTGCCCCCTGCTGCCTTCACCACTCCCGGCCTCACCTCCAATCAAGACTGCCGAGCGACGAGCCGTGCCGCCCCGGTGCGCACGAGTCCGAGGCCGGTGATGACAGCCCGGCGCCCGAGCTCGGTGAGGTAGTACTTGTACCGGTGGCCGATGCGTTTGATGAGGCCATGCACGCGGAGGCGTTTGAGGTGCCGCGAGATGTGGTTGGAGGAGAGACGGGGTAGCTGGCGCTGGACGTCGGTGTGACGGAAGCCGGTAATGACGTGCTCGCCGCGCACCCGAGCGAACAAGAGATCCCGGTCGTCGTAGCTGAAGAAGTTGAAGCCCTTGTACACGCGATCTCTGTCGCGTTCAGGTTTGCTGCTCTTGTCGAGGATCTTCGTTCCGACGGTCGGATCCTCCAGTGCGCGAGCTTCACACGTTCTTGCACCTACCGGCTATGCACTCCAGAACGCTCGGGCAAGTCTTGCCACACCGCCCGCAGTGGTCGCGGTTCGTATTGGTGTCGACGCACGCCGCGTCGCACAGGACCAAGCCCGCGTTGCACTCGATGGTGCAGTCGCCTCCGAGACACCGGGCCGTGCCGTTCGGCACCGTCGGACACGCCTCGTTGCAGCCGCCGCAATGGAGCGCGTTGGTCTGCGGGTTCGCGCAGGCGTCGCCGCACTCGACGAAGGCGCCTTGGCACTGAAACGTGCACGAGCCCTGGACACAGAGCGGCGTACCGTTGGGCGGCGCAGTGCAGACGCGGCCGCACTGTCCGCAGTTTGCGGCGTCGGAGCCGAGACTCACGCACGAACCGTCGCAGTTCGTCGCCGAGCCGGCACAGGCTGCGGCGCAGGCTCCCATCGAGCAAGCCTCTCCGTCGGTGCAGGCTTGCCCGCAGTCGCCGCAGTGATCTTTGTTCGAGCTCGCGTCCACGCAAGCGCCTTCACACTCGACGAACCCGTCGTTGCAGACGATGCCGCATTCGCCGCTCATGCACACGGCGCTTCCGTTCGAAACACCCGAGCACCGGCGATCGCACCGACCGCAGTGTTCGACGTCGTCCGAGAGGCGCAGGCAAACGCCGTCGCAGGCCGCATGACCGGCGTCGCACTCGACGCCGCAGTTCCCCGCCTCGCAGACGGCCCTTCCGTTGGCGGGGGAAGCGCAACCCATACCGCAAGCGCCGCAATGAGCGGGATGGCTTTCGGTGTCGACGCAGAAACCGAAGCAATTCTCCTTGCCGCCGGGGCAGTCCGTTCCGCATTCGCCCCCGTTGCAGACCTGCCCGGCGGCGCATGAAACGTCGCAGGCCCCGCAAAACGAGGGGTTTTCGTCGGTGTCGACGCAAACGTCTTCGCACTTGGCGTAGCCCGGATCGCAACTGAACGTGCACTCGCTCGTTTCGCACTGTCCGCGCCCGTTCACCGGCGCGTCGCAACGGGTCGAGCACTCGCCGCAGTGCTCCCGGTTGCCCGACAGATCGACGCAAATGTCGCCGCAGTCCGAATAGCCCATCTCGCACTCGACGCCACACTCGCCATCCACGCACACCGGTGTCCCGCGCGAAGGGTCCGGGCACGCGTCGTCGCAGGCGCCACAATGCGCCGCAGTAGCGCCGAGGTCGACGCACGCTCCGCCGCAGTTCGAAAGCCCGTCCTCGCACTCGTCGGCGCACGCGCCCCTCGAGCACACCTGCCCCTCCGGGCACGTCTCGCCGCACCCGCCGCAGTGTGCGGGATTGGTCGTCGTATCGAGACAGCGGCCGTCGCAATCTTCGAAGCCCGCGGCGCAAGCGAACCCGCACTCGCCTGCGTCGCAGGTGGGAACGGTGGTTGGATCCATGGGACAGCGGTTGCCGCAGGCGCCGCAGTTCTCGGGGTCGTCCGCGACGCCGGCGCACTCCGTGCCGCAAGGCAAAAAGCCGTCCTCGCAGTTCAAGATGCAGCGCCCGTCGGCGCACGTCGGAGCACCGCCCGGCGGCGCCGTGCACTCGACGCCGCAGCGACCGCAGTTTTGCGCGTCGCCGTCGACCTCGACGCAATCCCCCGAACACACGGTCTGTCCTTCCCGACACACGAGCGGCGCGTCCGACCGCACGCAAGTGTTCGTGTCGTCGCACTCGAACCCCTCCAAGCAGTCCCCGGCGCCGCTACACTCGCGGCCTTCGAGGCTCGTCGAAAGGTCGGTCGCGCATCCGCCGGCGGGAGCGAGCGCGGCCGCGATCGGCACGACGAGCCCGAGCAGCGTTCGCGCGACTCGGCGCGACGTCAAAACGTCCCCCGAGCCGTGACCACGCAGTCCGCTGCGCGGCACGCGCCGGACACGGCCACCGCTTCACGCCCGCGCCCGAGGTCGATCACCAGCGAAATGGCTCCGGTAAGGAGCACGGCCCCGCCCACTCCCGCGAAGACGCGCGCCATCGTTTGACGGGACTCCACCCGATCGAGCGCGCGAGCGTAGCCAATCTGAGTTCGCTCGCTTTCGGCGTCGTCCTCGGCGTTGCGGCGCGAAAGCTCGAAGGCGGTCGCAACGCCGAGCGCCGCCGCGCCGCCGCCAATCAGCACGTAGGTGAGCGGGCGCACGCGGGCCGAGGACGGCGCCGCCGTGTCGCTCGACGCCGCGGCGGCGTGGCCGGCACGAGCCGGCTCCGCGGGCGCGGGCGGCGCCGGAAGACTCCCAGGTGCGCGAATCGCGCTCGCGACCGCCGGCGGCGGAGCCGCCGGCGCCGGAACCAGCCGCACGTTCACGTAGAGCGATCGCTCGGCCTCGAGCGCGACCTCGCGCGTGGTGTCCGCATAGCCGCGAAGCGCGAGTGACAAAGCGTGAGCTCCGGGCGCGAGCTCGCCGGTCCACGGCGTAACCCCGACGGGGCGGCCGTCGACGCGCAACGTGGCCCCGGTGGGGTCGGAGATCACGCTGATCTGCTGGATTCCGCGCTCGCTCAAGGCAAGCTCGTACGCTCGAATCGTATCCTCTACGAGCCGGCGATCTTCCGCCTCCGGCTCACGTCGCAGGTAGTCTCGGTACCAGCGAAGCGCGTTCTTGGTATCTTGGATTTTCTCGTAGGCTCGCGCGATGTTGAACGAAAGAGCGGAGCTCGGCGACAGCGCGTCGGCCTCGAGGAACAGGTCGATGGCGTCCTTGTAGCGTCCGTCGCGGTAAGCTCGCGCGCCCTCCCCATAGCGCTGCTCGGCCTCCTTGCGACGAGCCGCGGCGCCCTCCGCAGGACCGCCGGCACGCGCCTTTTCTTCCGGCAGACTGCCGTCCGGAGGCTCGGCGCGGACTGGAAGCGCGAGCAGGACGACCGCCAGCACCGCGCTTGCCCATGAGACGCCGGCCGGTGAAATGCTCACTCTCGAAACCCCCGCCGTGGCTCGCCGCATCGAGCTCAATACGGTGCCTTCAGGTCGAGACCGTCGGTCGTCGCGCGCTCCTTCGCGGAGGTCGCTCGGAGCGCCTTCTTTACCGGACCCGGCTTCTCGCTTCGCGGCGCCGGGACCGGCTCCGGCTCCCGCCGCAACGTATCGAGCTCGGCTGGCTCGATCGACGGAGGCGCGACCGGCGACGGCGATGACGGCGATGACGGCGAAGTCTTTGTTTCCCTCTCGCCTTCGGCAAGGAACGCCGCGGGATCCGACTGCTTCGGAGTCGGCTGCGCGGACGGCACCGAAGGATTCGAAACGGAAGAGCGGGCGCGGAACCACGCAAACCCGGCCACGGCAATCAGCAGCACCCCCGCCGCGACGGCGGGAACCCAGCGCGCGTTCCGGCGAGCGAGCCCGTTTCCCGAAGCGAGCGTCGCCCCTCTCGTCGAAGGACGGGAACGGCGCCGCCCGCCGGTCCTAGCCCCGGGAGGGAGCGTCGAGTCGTTTGCGGAACTCGCGGTTTCGCTCGGTCCCGAGCCGGTGCCCGGTGCGAGCCATCTCGCCTCGAGGCCGGTACCGAAGACGTCTTCGTCCACGCCCTGCGCGTACGCCCATTCGGCGAGGGCGCCCCCGAGCGCCCGCATCGACGGCCAGCGCTCGTCCACGGGCTTTCTGAGCCCGCGTTCGACGATGCTCCAGAGCTCCCGATCGCCCGCCGCCATGTCGATGGTGGGCTTCGGTTCGTCCTCGATGATGCTGCGCAACAGCGCATTGTAGTTGTCTCCGCCGAACGGCGCCTCGCCCGCGACGAGCTCGTACAAGACCACGCAGAACGCCCACACGTCGACGCGGTGATCGTATGGGACTCCGCGAGCCTGTTCCGGCGAGAGGTAGCTCGGGCTCCCCACCACCGTGCCCGACTGAGTCAGGTGCCCGCGTTCGGTTCCCGCGTCGAGGCGAACGACGCCGAAGTCGAGCAACTTGGACTGAATCTTGCCGCTCTCGTCCTGCGCCAGAAAAATGTTCTCGGGCTTGACGTCGCGATGCACGACCCCCTTCGAGTGGGCCAAGACGAGCGCGTCGGCGATGGGCAGCAGGATCTGCAGCGCGTAGGTCGCTTCGAGACGCCGCTCGCGCGTGAGCAAATCGGCGAGGCTCTCTCCGTTCAGGCGCTCCATGACGACGAACGGGTCCGAGAGGCTGGTCTCTCCGACGTCGAACACGCGCACTATCGCGGGATGCTGAAGGCGCGCCGCCGCCTTCGCCTCGCGCATCAGCCGCGCCGCCGCGGCCGCGCCGTCCACGCCGGCGCGGATCAACTTGACGGCGACCGGCGCGTCGAGGTGCGTATTGCAAGCCTCCCAGACTTGACCCATGCCTCCCGCACCGAGCAGCCGAATCAAACGATACTTGCGGGCGATCACGTCGCCGGCGCCATAGGAACGAGGCGGCTTGGGTGGCTGCGACTCGAGCGTGGCGGACATGTTAGAACAACGTGCGGCGGCTCGCGGCCCACGAGCCGCTATTGTAGCCTCGTTCGCAAAGACTTGAAAACGCAGCTTCCGCGCCGCGGTTCCCCACCGCGGTTCCCCCACCGCCGTTTCCCGCCGCCCTTTGCCACGCCCTTCCCCCACGGGCGTCCGCGCCATTCTTCCACGCCATGGGCGGTGTGGCGCCCCGCGGTGCGCGGCGCCACACCGTCTTTTCCGAAAGCGATTTCCAGCCTACTGACCGAGGCGGACGGCGAGCCCGCTCACGCCGACCCGACTCGATACCTGCTCGAGCCGCAGCGCGTAAACCCAGTTCGCACCGGCCTCCGCGGCAAGATGCGACAGCTCCACCATGGCGTCGTCGGCGTCCCCGGTGACGTTGACGGCGACGAGGCCCACGACGACTGCGCCGGGCGGCGGCGTGCGCTCCGGCGTGAACCGGACCGCGCTCGCCGCAATCGGCTGGAGGCGGCGGCCGTCGTCCGTGATCACCGTCGTACGGTACGTGCACGCGACGGACGCCGCGCAAACCAACACCAGCGCCGCGAGCCGCGAACGACGAGGGCGCCCGTCCGCAGTCATTGGAACTTCACCGCGGCGCCGCTCGCACGGAGCCCCGCGCTCCATACGCCCATGCCAAAGTGGATTTCGGTGTCGACGACGGCATCGGCGCCGATTTCCGCGGCACGAATCCGCAATTCTTCCAGCACGTCTTCGGGATCCTCGCCGTCGGATTGCACCGCGACGACCCCGAGCACCTGATGCGGACGCCCTGCGCCGTTTCCGGCCAACACTCTGACGCTCGCGGGGTCGGTGGGGCCGCGCCGCGCGGCGAGCTCGGCCACGCTCGAGTAGGTGCAGCCGCCGAGCACCCACGCCGCGAGCAGGCACGCCGTACGCCGCCAGGCTCGCTGCACCGGAACGCCGCCCGAGCTCATTTAGCGAACCTCCGGCGGAAACACGCCCGCCTGGCGAGCAGCCTCGCAGCCGCGCTTGACCCCGGTCATGCCCTCGTCCGTCTTGACCACCTTGAATTCCACGCGACGGTTCTTTTCCCAGGCGATCGGGTTGCTGGCCTTGTCGAGCGGGCAGTATTCGCCGTAGCCGCGCGAAACCAGGCGATTGCGCGAGACGCCGCGTGCAACGAGCGCATTGGCGACGGACGCCGTTCGCGCGTTCGTGAGCTGGAGGTTGTAGGCGTCGCTGGCGCGTTCGTCCGCGTGTCCCGCCACCTCCACGACCGAGAACTCCGGGTGACCCTTGAGGGTGGCCGCCACGGCCTCCACGATCGGCATCGACTCGGGGAGGATCGCGGCGCTAGCCGTCGCAAAGTTGATCTTCTCGAGGATCACGATGTCGCTGCCCTCGATGATCACCTTGCCCTTGTCGGGGCAGCCGTCCTCGTCCTGATAGCCGTTGTAGGTTTCCGGGTCGTTCGGGCACTGGTCCTTCACGTCCGGAATTTGATCGCGATCATTGTCGGGATCGGGGCAGCCGTCCTCGTCCTCGAAACCGTCTTTGTCTTCCGGATCGTCCGGACACTGGTCTTCCTTGTCGGGGATACCGTCCTTGTCGTTGTCCGGATCCGGACAGCCGTCCTGGTCTTCGAAGCCGTCACGGTCCTCGGGATCGTCCGGGCACTTGTCACGCGAGTCGGGAATGCCGTCGCCGTCGCGGTCGCGATCAGGCTTGCCCTCGGGGCAGCCGTCCTTGTCCTGGTCGCCGTCGAAGTCCTCCGGCACGTTGGGACAGCGATCGTCGACGTCCAGAATGCCGTCGTTGTCGTTGTCCGGATCCGGACAGCCGTCGCCGTCTTCGAATCCGTCGAAGTCCTCCGGGTCGTCCGGGCACTGGTCCTGGTCGTCCTTGTAGCCGTCGCCGTCGCGGTCGCCGATGGACGGCTCGAACACGAAGCCGAGCACCAGGCGCGCATCGGCGGCTTGAAAGCCCGTGGAAAAGATGCGGCTTCCGCCACCCATCATCAGATAGCTGTTGCGCTCGATGAACAGCTTGATGCCGCCGACGACCTCTTGACTGAGCTTCTGGGCGCTGTCCGCGTCGCTGAGCAGGTAGCTGCCATAGGTTTCTGCCACCAAGTCCAGGGCATCGAGCACGCGCAGCGACAAACCGACGCCGAACGTACCCAGGTTGCCGTACTCGAACAGGCCTTCCTCGAGCTGCGGCTCGCCTCCCAAGTCGTTCTCGAAACGGGGATTGTCGCCGGTGTGGCCGCGAAAGCCGACGTTGAGGCCAACCTTGAAAGCGCGCGTGAACCCAAACTGATTTTCGACCGCGAGCCGCGGCCAGTACCAAAACCCCGGGTCCGCTCCGAGGTCGCGCGGCGCACCCGCGACCGGAAAGCCCGCTTGGAGCAACGCCGCGACTCCGATGCCCTGATCGACGCGCGTCAGCCTCACCTTGCCGTGCAGCGCCATGGTACTGATCTTCTGCGCGTCGAGGCGGGCCGAGTTGTAGAGGCCCCCGTCGGGACCGATCTGGTACGCCTGGTCTCCCGTCATCAAGACGACCGGAATCGCGACACCGACGACGGCGCGGTTCGCAATGCCGTAGTTGAAGCCGAAAGTCCCCTGGAAAGAGTCTCGAACCAGAGCGGGGACGCCGGACCCGGGGTCGCCGCTGCCGCCGTCCGCGGGGTCGATGACGCAGTTCTCGTCGTCGCACGGTGTGTCCGGGTCGTCGGCGTTCGCGTCGGTCGGAATCGCATCGCTGCGCGTCCGCATGATGTTGTGGCCCCAGTCGAGCACCAGGCCGAAGCTGACGTCGTTGGCGCCGAGGATGTCGGAACCGTTGACATGGAAGAACCCCTTCGAATCCACCGCCGGGCGGAACAGGTGAGTGTCCATGCCGCCGCCGTTCGACTCCGGCACCCGCTCCTCCACTGGCGTCTGCGCGGTCGCGGTCGCCGTCATGGCAACGAACGCCGCGATACCCAACGCTCTACCCGCGTACATCGCCGCACGCCTTCTTCGCACCGCACGCTTCAGCACGCTGGTTTATCCTTCCCGAAGGGGACCTTCGATAAGCACCCGGAACTACAGGCGTAAGGGCTAGCATCGGGCAAATTCGGGTGTCAACGCGCCACGGGGCGCGGCGACGACGTGAATCGCCTCGACGAGACCGCCGGCCGAACCGCGGACTTGCCGGGGAGCGGCGGGTTCGATCGAGGATCTACCGGACAAACGCTGCCACTCGACGAAGAACCGGTGCTAATGGAGCTGGTACGAGAACTGCGTTGGTGGAATAGGGTGCGACCCGTGCGTCTTTTGGCAATTCTGGCCGGTCTGGCCGGCCTTCTGGCCGTGCTGACGGTACAACCGGAACGAGCGACCGCGCAACCCGTCACCTTGTCGGGTCGCTGGTCGGCGAGCGCGATGCGCAGCGCCTGGAACATCGGAGACTGGGGAGCGGCGTGTGGTCCAAAACCGGGGAGCGAGGGCTCGCCGAGCGGCACCGTTCAAATCAAACAGTCGGGTAACGAGCTCTCCTTCTCCGGCCCGGGCCGTCCCTTTTCCACCGCTCAGTGCTGGGAACAGTTTCCGGGCCTCGGGCGGGTCAGCCACGCCGCGAGCTCGCGCTCCTGGCGCAACGTGTGCAAGACCGCACCGACCGATCCGCGCCAGGCAACCGTGGTCACGACGCTGACCGCGACGGACGACAGCATCAGCTTCGACGAAACGGGCCAGTATCAGTTCGTCATCAAGGGTCAGAACTGCACGGCAAGCGCGCGCCGCACGCGCGTATTCCGTCTGATGGAGCGCGAAGGTCAGACGCCGACGCCGGCCGCTTCCGCACGCACCGTGCCGCCTCCAACCCCCGCGGCAGTCGCGAAGACTACATCGCCGGAAAAGAAGGCGCCCGCGGAGCGCTGCCGGGAACGCGGCGCGCCCTCGCGCATCGAAGTCAGGCCGGCGCGCAAGCTCATGCGCCCCGGCGAGACCTACAGCTTCGACGCCGTGGTGCTGGACCGCGCGGGGTGCCGGCTGTACGTGACGCCGCGCTGGGCATTCGCGAGCGAACAAACCAAGGCGAAGCTGCTCGGTCCAGGCAAAGTGCAAGTGCTCGACTCGGCTCCCGAGGGCGAGGTCACGTTGACGGCGACGGTGGCGGCGAAGTCCGTCGAGGTCGTGGTCGAAATCGCCTCCAAGGAGCGCTACGAGGCGCTCTTGCAGAGCGGCGCGTTCAACGCTTCCGGCGAATCCGAGGAGGCGGCCGTGGCGGCGGTCGCTCGCGGGTCGATCGGCGCCCAGGAAACATCCGTCGAGCAAGACTCCTCGGAGCAGCGCATGCGCTACGTGGCGGTCATCGGCGGCGCGGCCCTCGCGGTGGGGGTGGTCGGGTTGCTGCTCATCGGGAGGCGGCGCCGCGTCACGAGTCCCGCCCGGCCCTCGGCGGTGTCGAGCGCTCCGCCCCCGGTCAAGCCGCCGACGCGGAAGATCTGCCCGGTGTGCGGCATGCAGTACGAGGGAGAGAGCCAGTTCTGCGGCCAGGACGGGGCCCAGCTCGTACCCGTAAATTGACGATGGGCCGTTAAGTCCGGTCTTTGCTAAGGTCGCTACCTGGCGAGCACGCCGGCAAAGCCCCTGACGAGGAGAACGCTCGGACCGATGAAAATCAACTGCCCCTCCTGCGGCGCCAAGTACACGATCGCAGACGACCGCGTCCGCGGCCGTAAGGTCAAGGTACGCTGCAAGAGCTGCAGCACTCCCATCGTCGTCGATGGGACGGAAGTACCGGCGACCGAAGCTGCCGGCGCTTCCGTGAGCGCAGAGTCCGCGCCGCAAGCCGGGGCGCCGCACGCAGGCGGCGACGACACGTGGTCCGTCAATCTGAGTGATTCCGATCAGCGCGACATGACGCTTTCCGAGCTCGTCGCGGGATGGCAGTCCGGTGAGATTCCAGACGACGCCTTTGTCTGGAAGGACGGTATGGGGGACTGGGCCCCGATACTCGAGGCGCCAGAGCTCAGGCCCCATCTCGCTCCCCGAACGGCCGCCACGCCGGCGCCGCCGCTTGCCGCGGGTCTCGCGTCGCGAGCCACCCGTCGCGCGGACGTCAGACCGCAAGAGACCGCGGACCTCTTCGGCAACGTCGCCAGCGCCGGGAGTGAAGAAGAGCAAATCGCGACGAGCGCGCCTCTGGCGGGCGAGTCCTCGTACGTGGACAACAGACCAACCGGCGCGCGCAACGAAAACTCCGTCCTGTTTTCGCTCGATTCGTTGAAGGCCGGCGTTGCGCCGCAACGGCCCGTGGCCGCGACACCGGCTCCCGTTCGCGACGCGAACGATCCCTTTGGAATGGGCGCCGCGGCGAGCGGAGCGCAATTCGGCGGAGCGTCCTTGTTCGGCGCCGGTGCGAACCAAGCGCTGCTGCTCACACCGCCACCGCCGGAACCGGAGCCGCCCAAGGCTTTCGCGGCCGGGCCTGGACCAGGGGGCGGCGGAAAGGCCAAGGTCATCGCGGCAATCGCCACCATCGCCGCGCTCTTGATGGGGGCGGCCCTGGTCGTCGCGCTGACGGGCCGCTCGGACGACCAGGAGATCGCTCAAGCCAAGGCCGAGTCGGCAAAGGACGGCGATCGAGACGAGCAGGGCTCGAAGTCCGACGCGGAAAAGGCTTCCCGAGAAAAAGAGAAGGAAGCCCAAGCCGACGAGAAAGAAAAGGACGGCGAGCAGGCCAAGTCCGACGACGAGGACAAGAGCACCGACAAAGACGACTCGGCGGGAAAGCAGGCCGGCTCCAAGGCGCCTTCCTCGACCAACGACAGCAAGGGCAGCGACAGCCAAGGTTCGACCAGCTCCGCCAGCACCGGTTCAGGCAGCGACACGCCCCCTTCGACCGCCAGCAAAGGCCCCAAGGTCACCGTCAAAGAAAATCCGTCGAGCGGCGTCGCGAACTTCAACACGGCGGCGGCGCGCACCGCGCTCGCCAATGCAGCGGCAGCCGCACCCAGCTGCCGCAAGGTGGGCGGACCCACCGGACCCGGCAAAGCGCTCGTCACCTTCGCGCCGAGCGGTCGCGTCACCACCGCGACCGTCACCGGCGCGTTCGCGGGAACTTCAGTCGGCGGCTGCATCGCGTCGCTGTTCCGCAAAGCGCGCGTGCCGGCGTTCAACGGCGCCGCCGTCACCGTTTCGAAGAGCTTCGCGATTCAGTGAGGGGTGCCGCGGGCGCGGGGTGCGCGCGCGGGCGGAGCCGGCGCGGCTGCGCGCGCGACTCGAGCCGGGCATCGCCGATGCGGCGCGCGCACATCACCGATGTCGCGCCAGTGAACGGAATCGAACCCCGCTTGCCGCAGGGATGGAACCCAAGTCGGCGAGAGGTTCATGTCGAGCAGTATCTTCACGGAAGAGGGACATCCGTTTCCTGCGTGCGCCATGCCGCGTATGCCAGGGCGGCTTGGACGTCACCGGGCTCCAGATACGGGTAGGCGTCGAGGATCTCCGCCCAACGCATGTTACAGGTAGCCTGCCTTCACGATCGAGTAGCATAGACAGTCGCGCGGCGCCTCGCTCAAGTTCGGATGCACCAGCCACCGACGAAGCACTCCCTCGCGCACCATGCCCACTCGTTCGACGAGGCGCGACGATGCCGCGTTGTCCACGTCGCAGGTCGCCCACACCCGGTAGATCGTCGGTTGCGCCAAGGCCCACTTGACCATGGCCGTCACCGCTTCACTCATGAGGCCTTGACGCCACCAGCGTCGCGCGAGCGCATAACCCAGATCCACTGCACTTGCTCGCACGCGGACTTCGATCAGTCCCACGAACGCCCCATCTTGCTTGGACCAGAGACTCCACGGAAAGGCGGACCCCTCGACCCAGACGCGTTCGCATCGGTTCAAGAACTCCTTCGTCTCGGCGACACTGCGATGTGGTGCCCAGGTCATGTACTTGGCAACGGCTGGATCACTAGCGTAGTCGTCAAACACGACCTGCGCGTCCGCAACAGCGGTCGGTTTGGCCAAGAGCCGCGCGGTCTCCCACGTTCGTTCCGGTGCCGTCATCTACGAGTTCATGTCGGGCCAACGTTTAGCGTTCTGCCGCGTGGTCCTGAGCGTAGCGAGGGCCACGTCGGCCAGCAACGCTGATACGACTGGACCGTTCTTGCAATCTCGGTTTTCTTGGAGTCTCAAGGAGACTCCGGGGAAATCGAGGCGGGACATGCACCCGCAGGCTACGAACCAGCAACGCAGCGCTTGTCGCCAATGATGATTCCGGCTTCACACTTCCTGTTCATCGGATCCGCATCCGTCAGAACCGCGTAGCCTACGAACGCCGAAGCCGCAAGAATCGCGTACGCCCGATCGCCAGCATCGAATCGCAAGGAATCGTATCAGGACTGAATCTGGTCACGGGTCATTGATAAACGCGCGAGATGACGCGTTACGTCCGGGTCGTTTCGCCAAATGCAGACCAGGTCCAGATCACCGGTGACCAATGGCCGAAGCCTTACCGAAGCACCATCCACCGTACCCAGCATATCACGGCGGCGCCTTGTCGCCGACGGACCCATGCCCCGGCGCGCGTGATCCCAAAGTCAGCGCCCCTGCGCATCCGCCCTGTGGCTACGCGACGAGGTTACCAGCCGAATGCTGAGCTCAGCGACAATCACGTTGGACGCCGCCGACTTGTCGTGCCCACGGAAGTCCAAACGAGTCCGTCGAAGCTCTGGACGGCCATGCTTTAGACTTCAGGACTCGCGCCCCGCTCCCGCGGCACGGGGCTTGACGTAGAGCAGTAGGGCATCGAAAGTCTGGCTACGGCGGCGATGAATCGGCAAAACGGGCATTGGCCCGCGCGGCGCAGGTCGGCTAGTGTTCTTGACGAGCGAGGACGTTGAAAAATGAGTCAAGATTGCAGTGGCTGTTGGGCAAGTGGGGCTTTGGCCCCACGCGCAGCGCACCCCTTGCGGGGTGCGTTGTTGGGAGGGACCCGAGCGGCACCGCCGATCGGGGGGAGGGGCTGCGCCAGCCCCTCCCAAAAACCCGTTGCGGCCAAAGTGCACGGTGGTGACAAGAACCTCGAACATGCGGAAGTTGGGCTGGGGCACAAGCCGCGCTAGATGTATGCCGGCGATGGCAACGGATCAGGCAGCGCTACTCGAGGCGGCTCGGCGCCACCTCTACCCGAACTACCGGCAGCCCCCCTTCGTGCTTTCGCATGGCCGAGGGCTCCACGTTTGGGATCTCGAAGGGAGGCGCTACCTCGATCTGTGCGCGGGAATCGCCGTCAGTACGCTCGGTCACGGCCACCCCCGCCTGACGCGCGCGATCGCCGAGCAGGCCGGCAAGCTGATTCACGTCTCGAACTACTTTTTCAACGAACCGAACCTGCGTCTCGCGGAAGCCCTGTGCCGGCTGAGCGGCTTCGAGCGGGTGTTCTTCTGCAACTCGGGAACCGAAGCGATCGAGGCGATGCTGAAGCTCGCGCGGCGGCACTTTTTCGATCGCGGCGAGCGAGAGCGCCATCAAGTCGTGGCGTTCGAGAACTCCTTTCACGGCCGCACGCTGGGTGCGCTGGCAGTTACCGGACAAGCCAAGTATCGCGACGGTTTCGGCCCGCTCAGCGGTGTGCGCCACGCTCCGTTCGGAGACGCCGCGGCCGTCGAGCGCGCCATGACGCCGGACGTGGCCGCGATCCTCGTGGAACCGATTCAGGGTGAGGGGGGCGTGACGCCCGCGCCGCCCGGGTTCATCCCGGCGCTGCGCGAGATCGCCGATCGGCACGGCGCGCTCCTGCTCGCCGACGAAATACAGTCTGGTGTCGGCCGCACCGGTCGGTTCTTCGCATTCGAGCACGAAGGTGTGAGAGCCGATGCCACCGCGCTCGCCAAGGGGCTCGGCGGCGGCGTGCCGATCGGGGCGCTCTTGTGCCGTGAAATGCTGTCCGGCGCGCTGCCTCCCGGCAGTCATGGTTCGACCTTCGGAGGCAATCCGCTCGCTTCTGCGGCCGCCCTCGCGGTGCTGGAAGTGCTGGAATCCGAGGGTCTGATGGAAAGGGCCGCGCGCCTCGGCCGTCACCTTGCCGCGCGCCTCGCCGCGCTCGCCGAAACGCACGAGCGGCACGTCGCGACGGCGCGCGGGGTCGGCCTCTTGCAGGTCGTCGTACTTCGCGATCACGTCGACGCGCGCGGCCTGCTCGAACGTCTGCGGGAAGGCGGCGTGCTCCTCACGCTGGCCGGGGGGCAGGGCCTGCGCTTTTCACCACCGCTCGTCGTCGAGCAAGCAGACCTAGACGAAGGCGTCGACCGTCTGGACGCGCTCTTGAAAGGGCTTTGAGCCATGCGTCATTTCTTGGAGCTCTCCGACGCGGGTCGCGACGGGATCACGGCGCTTCTGGACGCCGCCGATCGCTACCAAGCCTTGCGCGGGAAACGCGAGGCGCCGCGGCCGCTCGGCGGCAAGTCCGTGGCGCTCCTGTTCGAGAAGGCTTCCACGCGCACGCGGCTCTCACTCGAAGTGGCGGTGGTCGAGCTCGGCGGCCACGCCATCTGGATGAGCGGCGCCGGGTCTCAGTTCGGACGCGGTGAGCCGATGGCGGATACGTCGCGCGTGCTGTCTCGCATGGTGCACGCGGTGACGTTCCGTACCACCGCTCACGAGCGCCTGCTCGAACTCGCGCAGCACAGTGAGATACCGGTGCTCAACGCTCTGACCGATCACGGTCATCCGATGCAGCTGCTCGCCGATCTGATGACCGTGCGGCGTGTGCGCGGCCGCCTGGAGGGTCTCAAGTTTGCCTGGATCGGCGACGGGAACAACATGGCGAACTCGTGGTTGGAGGCGGCCGGTTTGCTCGAGCTCGATCTCACGCTGGCATGCCCGGCAGGTTACGATCCGGATGCCGCCGAAATCGAGCGGGCTCGCGAACGCGGGGGGCGCGTCGAGGTGGTCCGGGATCCGCTCGATGCGGCGCGCGGCGCGGACGTCATCAGCACCGACGTGTTCGCCAGTATGGGACAGGAAGCCGAGCAGCGGCAGCGTCTCGAAATGTTCAGGGGCATGTGCGTGACGCGAAAAGTCGTCGAGGCGGCGTCGAAGGAGGCGATGGTGCTGCACTGTCTTCCCGCGCACCGCGGCGAGGAGATCGAGGCGGAGGTTCTCGAGGGGCCTCACAGTTTCGTGTGGGATCAAGCTGAAGCCCGACTGCATACGGCCAAGGCCGCCCTGGTTTGGGCGCTCGAAGCGTATGAGTGACCCCACCGACTCGGACGCGACGCCGGATCGAAAGCGGACGACTCCTTCCGGGGCGTCGGTGGCCTGCGGAGGCTGCGGCGCTCCCGTGGACCCGTTGCGCGCGGACCGCGTCGCCTTCGTGCGCGAGCGCTTTCGCTACTTCTGCAGCGGGGAATGCTACGTGCGGTTCGACCACGGCGCCACCGCCACGCCGCTCGCGATTCCGCGGCCGCGCCCCAAGGGCGGTGAGGCCGCTCCGCCCAGGAGCGAGGTCGGGCCCGACCCGGGGAAGCTCGGCCCCCACCACCAGGCGGCCCGCGCACTCGCTTCGGTCGGTGAGGCAAGCCTCGCCGAGCTCGGTGTCGCCGACGTGCTCGACGAGTCCGACCCGGACGGGCCGCGGGCGTCGGTTCTGGAACCCGATGCGGCGCCCGACATCGCCACGCTGCTCTTGGCACTTTCGGCACTCGGCGCGACGTTGAGCGTCGCGCTCACTCTCGCGGGACCGTCTCCCGTCGCCTTGAGCGCGCGCGTGCTGGTCGTTGGAGTCGCCTGTGCGGCGTTGGTCGCAGAGCGCGTAATGGGCCGTGCGGATCCGAGCGAACCCCACCCGGCCGTCGTGCTCGCCGCCCCGGTTGCGGCATCGCTGCTCGCCGCGATCGCGCGCATTTCCGAGCACGCCGCGAGCGTCGAGGCGACGACGCTCGCGGGACTCGTCGTCGCCGGCGCCTCGGTCGGCGCCTGGCTTCTGCTCCGAGCGCGACGTCCGATGGACGCCGAACGAGAAGCGATTCAAACTACGCTCGCCGTGCCCGCGCGTCGCGTCGTGGGCGACGAGATCGCGCCGGCTCGGGCCGATGATCTCAGGCCCGGCGAAGAGATCATTCTCGAGATCGGTGACGTCGTGCCCGCGGACGTGAGCATCGTCGCCGGCAACGTGACCGCCTTGCCGTGGGACAAAGCCAAAACGGTGGCCGAGCGCGCGGAGGGCGACGTGCTCGTCGCAGGCGCTCGCGTCGTCGAGGGGCGCGCTCGCGCCGTCGTCGTCTGGGCCGGCCTCGATCGCGCATTCATGCGGCTCACCAACGATCGTCGCCGCCGCGCAGACCTGATGAGTCCGATGGCACGCCTCGGCAAATTGACGGTGGAGCGCGCGGCCCCGATGGCCGCCGGCCTCGGTGCGCTCACGGCGTTCGCGGCAAACCAGGACCTCTTGACGATCGGCATGGTGGCGGTGGCGGCGTACTCGGCGCTGGCCGCTCCCGGGCTCGCCGCGGTCGGCTCGCTTTCCGTGGCGCGCGCGGTGCTCGAAGCGCTGGAACGCGGCGTCGTATTCGCCAGCGCCGACGCGCTCGATCGCGCGGGCAAGGTCACGATGCTGGCTTTCTGCGCGCGCGGCACGCTCCTGCTCGGCGAGCCCGAGGTCGCGAACATCGACGCCATAGGAGATCACGGCGCCGAGCAAGTGCTCGCCCTGGCGGCCGGCGCGGAGAGTGGAGCGCAGCATCCGATGGCGGCCGCCGTGTTGCGGGCCGCACGCGCGCGCGGGGTACGCCCCGACGGTGCGCGCAGCCACCAGGCGGAGCCCGGGCTCGGGGTGACGGCGGTGGCGTCGAACGGCCAGCGGCTCCTGGTCGGCAGCCGGGCGCTGATGCTCAAGGAACGGATCAGCGTCGCGGCCGCCGAGGCGCGCATCTCCGACCTCGAGGCCATGGGTAGAAGCGTCCTTTTGATTGCGCTCGGCAGGCACCTGGTGGGCGTGCTCGGCATGCAGGACGGCCTGCGCCCGGGCGCGCGCGCGGCCGTTCAGCACGCGCTCGACGTCGGCGTGGAGCCGGTGCTGCTGTCGGGCGATTCCCGTGAAACGTGCGAAGCGCTGGGCCGCACGCTGGACATCGACCACGTGCGTCCGGAAGTGTTGCCGGCCGAGCGCGGCGACGAAATTCGGCGTCTCGCCGACGGCGGCGCGACCATCGCCGTGGTCGGCAGCAGCCCGATCGACGACGCCGCGCTGAGCGCCGCGGACGTATCGATTGCGCTCTGTGCCGCGGGCTCGAGCTCGGCGGAATGGGGCGTTCAATTGGCGTCCGACGACGTCCGCGACGCGGCATACGCAGTCCGTATCGCTCACGTGACGCGTTCGGAGGTACGGCAGAATCTCGTCATCGCGTTGGCACTCAGCGTGGTTGGCGTGCTGGTGGTGGCCTTTTCCATTGCGCCGCTCGCTGCGGCACCTTTGCTTGCCGCGCTCGGAAACGCGCTCGTATTGACGCGCGTGCGAGCGCCCGGAGCCTAGGCGGCATGCAAGCCGGCCGAGCTTGCGAAGGGCCGGCGGAGCGACTACGCTCGGCAAAGCCGTGACGTCCGCGCATCCGAGCAAGGCACGTGGAAAGGCTGCGGAGCCGCAACGCGGGGCCGCGCCTTCGCACCCGGTCGGAAACGAACCACAGGAGCCCGACGTCGTGCGGCTGCGTAGCGACTTGGACGCCTACATGGCGAAGCGCGGGCTGCGCTCGACCGAACAGCGGCGTCTCATCATCGAGACTTTCTTCACGTCCATGGACCATCTCACGATCGACCAGCTGCTCGCGAAGGTGCACCAAAAGGATCCGCGTATCGGCTATGCCACCGTGTACCGGACGATGAAGATGCTGTCCGAGGGCGGCATCGTCAGCGAGCATCATTTCGGCGACGGCGCCACGCGCTTCGAGCTCGCGGACGAAGAAGCTCATCACGACCACCTGATCTGCGAAGAGTGCGGCCGCATCACGGAGTTCGAGGAGCCGGCCATCGAAGAGCTCCAGGCGCGGGTCGCGGAGCGCTACGGCTTCGTCGTGACGCGCCACAAGCACGAGCTTTATGGTCACTGTCAGGATCCCAAGAATTGCCCCTACCGGCGGCTTGCTCGCGAGCGCGGCCGCTGAGCGGCGCCGCGCGGGTTCACGGCGAGCGGGTCACGGCGGAGGCGCGGGGAGCACGCGCTCTTCGGTGACGACGTAGTGGCAGCGCACGTCGTGCGGGAGCGTGGGCACTTCCGCCAGCAGCTGAAACTCGAACACCACGACCAGCGTGATCGCGGGCGGCGCAAAGTCGGGCAGCGTGACGTCGTAAAAACCCATGCCGTAGCCGAGTCGATCTCCGCTGGACGACGCGGCCACGGCGGGAACGACGATGACGTCGAGCTCGCCGCGCAAGGCGGCCGGACGCGCCGGGTCCGGTTCGACGAAGCCTCGGCCGCGCTCCGCGAGCTCGGCGCTGTCGTCGGCGCGGCGAAAGCCGGTGATCAGTCGATCACCTGCGGATTCCGCGAACGGATAGTAGACGGCCTTGCCGTCGAGTCGCGCCGCCGCGTGTAGCGGACGCGTGTCCACCTCGGCCCTTTCGAGCAGGGGCCAGAACAACCCCACGGAGCGCGCTCGCACGAACTCCTGGCGTTCGCTCACGCGCGCGACGATGCGCCGGCTGCGCTCCTCCAGCGCCGCGCGCGGATACGCCGAACGCAACGCGCGCATGCTCTTCCTGATCTGGCGCTTGGCGCGCGGCACTATCGCCGCGACGAGCTTCGGATCGAGCTCGCTCATGGGTTCGTGTTCTAATACCGGTGCTGCCGGCCTGCCAATCGCGGAGTTCCGGCGGCGCTGGAGGCGAGAGCCACGCGCGCCCGTCGACGCAGTGCCCGCGCCGCCGCGCTCATGGCGCGACGACTCGGAATCATGCAGCGCCTCCTTTCCGGGCTACTTTGCTTTCCACCTCGGCCCCGCTCTCGGTATAAGGGCGCCGCATGCGCAAAGCCGAGGCCCCCCAAGGATGAGACGCCGTCACTTCGTTCACAAAGCTCTAACGACGGCCGCGGGCGCCGCCGCGCTGGGAGCGGCCCTGGGTTGCCGGGACGAGAAGGGGCCGGGCGCGACGGCGGGTGCCGTCCAGGGGCCCAAGGTGCGTTGGCGTCTGGCGTCTTCGTTTCCGCGGGGCTTGGACACGATCTTCGCCGCCTCCGACGTGCTGGCGCGGCGCGTGGAGGCGCTGACCGGGGGTGCGTTCACGATCAAGGTCCACGCCGCGGGAGAGATCGTGCCGGGTCTCGAAGTGCTCGACGCCGCGCAACAGGGCAGCGTCGACGTCGCGCATACCGCCAGTTACTACTTCACGGGCAAGAACCCTGCGCTCGCCTTCGACACGTGCGTGCCTTTCGGGCTGTCGGCGCGCCAACACCTCGCTTGGCTGAACGAAGGAGGCGGTCTCGACTTGATCCGCTCGGTCTATTCCGACTTCAACGTGGTGAACTTCCCCGGCGGCAACACGGGCGCGCAGATGGGCGGCTGGTTCAAACGGGAGATCGGCGGCGCGAGCGACCTCACCGGTTTGAAAATGCGAATCCCGGGCCTCGGCGGTCAAGTGATGAGCCGCCTCGGCGCCACGGTACAAGTGCTCGCGGGCGGCGATATCTTTCCGGCCCTCGAGCGCGGCGCGATCGACGCCACCGAGTGGGTCGGTCCGTACGACGACGAAAAGCTGGGCTTTCACAAGATCGCGAAGTTCTATTACTACCCGGGGTGGTGGGAACCGGGCCCCGCGCTCACCTTCCTCGTCAACAAGAGAGCGTGGGAGAAATTGCCCAAGCTCTACCAAGAGGTCTTCGAAACGGCGTCGTCGGAGGCCGGCCTCACCATGCAGACCCGGTACGATCAAAAGAACCCGGCGGCGCTGGGGAGGCTGCTCGCGGCGGGCGTCAAGCTGCGCCCCTTCGGCGAGGAGATTCTGACCGCGGCGCACCGGGTGTCGGAAGAGTTGTTGCGCGAGCAGGCGGCCAGGGACGCTGCCTACCGCAAGCTCTTCGAGCACTGGGACAAGGCGCGACAGGGCATGTTTGCATGGTTCGGCACGGCGGAACGCGCGTACGCGGACTTCATGTTCAAGCCGCCGCACGACTGACGAGCGCTCGAAGGAGGCGGCAAGCTGGAACGCCTGCGCAAACTGACGCACGCCGTCGACCGCTTCGCCGATCGAGTCGGTCACGCCGTGGCTTGGCTTACCCTGTTGATGGTCGCGCTCGGCGCTTACAACGCGATCGCGCGTTGGTCGGGCCGCTTTACCGGCGTCGACCTGAGCTCGAACGGGCTGCTCGAAGCGCAGTGGTATCTGTTCAGCTTGGTATTTCTGCTCGGCGCGCAGTATACGCTGAAGCACGATGCTCACGTTCGCGTGGACGTCGTCTATAGCCGCCTCGGCGAGCGCGCCAAGGCGTGGATCGATCTTCTCGGCGGCCTCTTGTTGTTGCTGCCGTTTTCGATCGCCGTGCTCGTTTTCACCTGGCCCGGCGTGCTCGAATCGTGGACGATTCGCGAGGAGTCTCCGGACCCCGGCGGTCTGCCGCGATACCCGCTCAAGGCCGTGGTCCTTTTGGGGTTCGTGCTCGTCATCGTCCAGGGCCTGAACGAGATGCTCAAGCGCGGGCTCGAGCTCCGCCGCAAGAGCAGCGAGG
>DASWGX010000217.1:0-2121 GCA_036393455.1 Polyangiaceae bacterium | reverse complement strand
TGGTGGCAGCGCCGCCGGCAGTGAGCGCGCTCACGCCGCCGGCGCCCGCGGAAGTGGACCCACCTGCCGTCGCGCCCCCGCCCGAGCCGCCGCCCCCGACGCCGGATGCCGCCGTGGTGCCCGTTTCCCGACCCCCTCCGCCCGACGACGCGGAGCACGCCACGAGCAAGCCGACAACGGAAACCATGACCCCCAGCTCCGAGATGCGGGACACCGACACCTGCTTCGATTTCATGGGACGCCGTCCCATAGCCCAGCCTTGCGGCTCTCGCAATCACCGCGCGCCCGGCTCGGACTCACCACGCGACGCGGTAGAGCATGACGTACACGAGGACGCCGCTCACCGACACGTAAAGCCAGATCGGCAGCGTGACGCGCGCGAGACGCTTGTGCTGCTCGAACCGGCGCCGGAACGCCCGGTACACGGTCAAGAGCGCGAGCGGCACGACCAGCGCCGACAGCACGATGTGCGGAATCAAGACGGTCAGGTAGATGGCGCGCCACACCCCCGTGCCGGGGAACGGAACCGAGCCGACGCGGGCGTGGTGCAGGAGGTAGCTCGCCAAGAACGCTGCCGAGAGCGCCAGCGCCGACAACATGCAGAAGCGATGCGCGGCAACGCTGCCTCTTCTTATGCAGGCATAACCGAGCCCGAGGCACAGCGCGGCCGCGGCGTTCAAAGCGGCGTTGACGTCCGCGAGGCCGTCGGACTCCACGCTCGCGCTTCGGGGCGAGAGCAGGATGACGCCGCCGACGAGCACCGTGACGACGACCGCCCCGGCGACGACGACGGCGACGACGGCTCGCGGCGATTCGAGCTTCGCTTCATCGGGTACGGCCACGGCGCGCGGCTTAGCACGAACCGAGTCTGGGAGCTCTGGCTCGCGCCGCTCAGGCCTCGAAGTGCACGACGCGTTCCTTGCCGTCTGGAGCACGGCCCTCGTCCTCGTCGCCGGCGCCACTTCGCCCGGGCTCGGGGCTCTCCGGATCCTCACCGGCGCCCTCCGCGCGCGCGGCCTTCCGCAGCAAGCGCCAGATCTGCGCTCCCATCAGATCGATCTCGGTCGAGATGAATTGTTCGCCGCCGAAACGTTGGATGTTGCGCGCTTGCCGCTCGAGGATGCGGGCGTCCTGCCGAAAGATGCGCAAGGCGAACGGCTCGAGCACGCGGCGCACGATACGCGGCGGAAAGCGCGTCTTGAAACGCGCCACCGCGTACAACACCGTATGAAAGTCCTCGACCGGCGTGGCGAGCGCCGTCACGACGAAGTGGTTCTCGCTGCCGAGCCGGTACTCCACTTGTGCGACCGACGGCAAAAAGAAACGATCGAAATGTTCGACCACGCCGCCGCTCGGCGAGAGGATGCGGCCCACGACGCCTTCAGGACGCGGTTCCCCGCGGTACTCGACCTCGACGCTGTTCGCCGTACGGCGCACCACGGCTTCGATCGAATGCCGTTCGACCCCGCGAAAGAGCCCTCGGTGCAGAAAGGCGGTGTGCGGAACATCGAGCGCGTTTTCCAGGGTCGCGTGCAGGGTCGCTCGCGCCTCGACTTTCCTCACGACCGTCGCGTAGCCGGGAGCATCGAGCTCGAGGGAAAACGGTTCGCCGACGGGCTCGACGTCGGGCTCGGCAAATACCCAGACCAGACCTTGCTGCTCCCGCGTGGCGAACGCCTCGACGCGGCGATCGCGATGCGCCGCGTCGCCGAGCAGCCCCGGCACGTGAGCGCAGCAACCGTCCGCGTCGAACTGCCAGCCATGGTACGCGCATTCGAGCTTGCCGACTCCGTTCATCCTCCCGAGGGAGAGCGGCGCGTTGCGATGCGGGCACCGGTCGAGGAGCGCCGCCGGCTTGCCGCCCGGCCCGCGAAACAACACGAGAGGAATACCGAGCACGGTACGAGCCAGGGGCCGGCGCGCGAGCTCCTTGGATTCGCAAGCGACGTACCAATACCGGGAAAGGCGGGCTACCGAAAGGTGTCCCTTGGCGGGCGGCGGTCCAAGATGGCTCGCTGGCGTGGGCATCGGCAAACGTGCGGGGCCCGCGAGCGGGCCGCGCCGAAACGGTATCACATCGACCGGCGCGGGCGACGCGAGGTGAAGGGCGCCCCTTTTTTG
>DASWGX010000216.1:0-11084 GCA_036393455.1 Polyangiaceae bacterium | reverse complement strand
CGGCGTCCGGCCGCTGATCCTCGGCGCGTGCGCGCACCAGCCTTACGGTCTCGACAACAACGGCATGCTGTTCTGGGACGGCACGCCGATAGACCCGGAGAAGGACCCGGCAAAGGTGGCCGACGATCTGTTCGGAGTCGCCGGCAGCGAACCGCCGCCGGAGGTCGACCCCGACGTCGAGCTGCGCCGCGAGATCCTGACGCTGACCGCGTCGGAAATCGAAGCCGTATCGGCGGAGTTGCAGGGTTTGACGCGCGAGCAAACCAAGCTTGCCGCGCATCTCGACGCGATTCAAAAGATTCAGGCGGCTCCGGGTGGAGGCCAGTCCATCTGCGACGCGCGGCCGACCCTGCCCACCGTCGAGATGGTGCGCGCGGCGAGCGCCGGGCAAGTGATCGACCCGAGCGACGGGAATGACTACTTCTACCAGGAGAGAAACTTCCCGCTCTTGTTCCAGGCGCAGCTGGAGCTCGCGACCCAGGCGCTGATCTGCAACGCTGCGCAGGTCCTTGCGCTGATGCCCATGTACGCAACTTGCGATTTCGACTTTGGTTTCGCCGGGGCTCCGGGCTCGCATCACAACGGGCTTTCGCACGCTACGCCCCAGGCCGCACCGGGCGCTCAGTACGATTCGCCCATCACGGTCGACAACTACATGGCTGCGGCGCGCGAGCCCTTCGCGGTCGCACAACGCTGGTTCGCGACCGAGTTCGTCGAGCGCATGGTCAGCGTGCTGGCCAACACCGATGACCCCGCCGCGCCCGGCACCACGGTACTCGACAATACTCTCATCTATTGGATGAGCGAAATCGGCGACGGCGCGAACCACACGCGTTTGAGCGAGGTCGAGTATCCGCAAGTTCCCACGAGCCTGCCGCTCGTGACGATCGGCAAGTGCGCCGGCGCGATCAAGAGCGGGCAGGTTGTCAGGTTCCCGCTCGATACGCACGAGAACGCACCGCTCGTGAATCGGCCCGCGACCGACCTTTATCTCACGCTGGCGCGGGCCATGGGCGTCGAGGCGAGCTTCCCGTCGACGACCGGGCCGGTAGCAGAGGTGCTCGCGTGAGCCGAGGGTCGGTCGGGCTGTTAGCGCTCCTCGCCTTGAGCTTTGCGTGCGGAGGCGGAACCGAAGCCGGTCGCCGCCGCGGAGCTTCCACGACCGGAGCCGGGGGAGGGAGCAGCGGGAGCGGGAGCGGCGGCTTCGGTGCCACGGCAAGCGGCGGCGCCGCAACGGGCGGCGCGGGAACGAGCGAGCCGGCGCAGCTCACGACCGACTGCGCGGAGCCCGCCCTCGGCTCGCCGAACCTTCGTTTGCTGACGCGCGGAGAGCTCGTCAACACGCTCTCCGACGTCTTCCCGGAGCTCGCCGGGCAGTGGTCGGATTCGCTCCCGGCCAGCGCGCTTTCGAACTTGGGCTTCGACAACAACGCTTCGACGACGGCGGGCGTTCAGCTCGCCGACGGGATCCTGCAAACGGCGCAGGCCGTTGCAGCGGCGGTCGTCGCGGCGCTCCCGACGTTCTTGCCCTGTTCCACGACGGCTCCCGATCGCGCCTGCGCCGAGCAATTCGTCACGACCTATGGCCGGCGTCTGTTTCGTCGCGTTCCGACGGCCGAGGAGCGGGAACGCTACCTTGCCTTCTTCGACTCGGCGCTCGGCCGCTTCGGCTTCGAGCCAGCCATGAAATGGGTCACCGTAGGCCTCATCCAGTCGCCCAACGCCGTCTACCGGCGCGAGATCGGTACGGATGCAGGAGACGGTACTCGGCGCCTGTCCGAGCTCGAGCTCGCCACCGCGCTCGCGTACACGTACACCGGCTCTACGCCGAGCGACGAACTCTTGACCACCGCCGAAAGCGGCGCGCTCGGCGACCCCGTCGTGCTCGCCGAAGGCCTGCTCGGGACCGAGCGCGGAAACCAGGCGCTCCAGCGCTTCTTCGAAGGCTACGTGGGCTTTTCGAACGCCGCCGCAATCCAGCGCCCGAACATTCCCGAGTTCTCCAACGTCAGCGCCGACATGGTGCAGGAAACCCGCGCCTTCATCGACCAGGTCGTGTTCCAGGGCGGCGGCGGCGTGACGGAGCTGCTCACGGCGCCCAGCACCAACCCTTCGCAGGCGCTCGCCGCCTACTACGGCCTTGCGACGCCGGCAGCGGACTACGCGCCGGTGGCGCGCTCGAACGGCGTCGGCATTTTGGCCCAGGGCTCGTTCCTCGCGACGCACGCCAACGCGGACGCGTCGTCGCCGACCAAGCGAGGGCTCTTTCCGTTTCTCCGGCTGCTCTGCCAGGTGAAGCCGGAACCGCCACCCAATGTGCCGCAGATCAGCGCGCCGGAGCCGGGCGTACGCACGACGCGCCAGCGCTACGAAGAAGTACACGGTCAGATCGGCAGTCCTTGCGCCACCTGCCATCGGGCCTTCGACCCAATCGGCTTTGCCTTCGAGCACTTCGACGAAGGCGGTCGTTACCGCGCGGACGAGAACGGGCTACCCATCGACGCCGCCGCGGCCGTGACCGATCTCGATGGCAACGTCCTGTTTTCGTTCGACGGGCAGGAAGACTTCGTGACCAAGCTCAGTGAGATCCCGCTCGTCCATCAGTGCTTTTCCGCTTACATGGCGGCCTACGCCTTCGGGTCGGCGGAGGCTTGCCTGGGTTCGAACAACGTCGCCGAGCTCGAGGCGGGCGCCATCGGCATCGCGCGCGCCTTCGCCGAGCTCGCGGAAGCACCGCACTTTTCGCGGCGCACGGCGGAATAGGCGGGCTCCGGGTCACGCAGGGGACCGCGAACCGGGACTGCACCCGGCATACTCGCGCGCGTAGGGCGATGGGCACTGGCTCCTCTCGACGCCTCCCGCGATTTCGTAGTTAAGCTCGCGCCCAGTGTTCTCGCTCGTGGTCTGTTGCCTGTTCGCGGGCTCCGTCGTCGGGGTGGCCGAGTTCGTCGCGCTCAATGGGCCGGCTCCCGTGGGCCTGCTCGCGGTTGCGGCCGCCGCGGGAGCCGTGCCGGGTCTGTCGTTGGGAGCGCTCATCGCTTTCGGAGCGGTGCTCGTGCGACGCTTTGCACCGTTGCGTCGCTGGACTTCGCGGCTCTGGCAAGGCACCCGCTCCAGACTCGCCGCGCCCGCACACGTCGTTTCACTTCACGCCTGGTACCTCGCCGTCATCGCGGCCGCGGCCCTGACGTTCTTTCTGGCCGAGCGCTATTACGCCCGACTCTGGCGGCTTCAATCTAGCGAGCTGGCGCTCGACCTCTCCAGCGCCGGAGCCGTCGTGTTCGCCGTCTTGTTCGCGGCATCCGCGCTTCTCGTCGAGCGTCCGGTTCGCGCGTTGGTCCGACGCGCCGATGCGCGGTTCGGGTTGCCGCGCCCGCGGAACCGAGCCTTGCGCTTCTTGGTGTTCGGTTTTCTTCCGGCGCTCGGGCTCTCGTTGCCGTTCTGGTGGCGCCACCGCGAGCTCTTGCGGGGCCATTCGGCCTGGCTGGGCGTCGCCGTGACCGTCCTGGTGGCGTCCCTTTTAGCGTTCGCTTGGTTGCCGCTCGGCAGGCGGCTGCGCCGGCCGGTCGAGCTTTGTCTTCTCGTGCTCTGGCTCGTCGGGATGGGGTGGTCCGACCGTGTGCTCGGCGCGCGGGACGCGAGCGCGCTGCTCGAGCGCACTCAGTTCGTAAGGCTGGGTCTGACGCTGGCGCGAGACGCGGCGGACTTCGACTTCGACGGAGCATCGGTGTGGCTGGGGGAGCGCGATTGCGCGCCCTTCGACGCGGAAAGAAGTCCGCTGCTCGCCGATCGACCCGGCAACGGAATCGACGAGGATTGCGACGGAGCCGATGCGCGCGGGGGCCCGCGCGTTCCGGTGCCGCGTTTCGCGGGCGCCGCAGCGCCGCTCGAATCGCGGCCGTACAACGTAGTCTGGGTGATAGTCGACGGTTTGCGGCCCGACCGCGTCGGCGCCTACGGGAGCAACAGAGGGCTCACGCCGTACCTCGACGCGTTTGCGCGCGAAGCGGTCGTCTTCGACGCTGCGTACGCGCAGTCGTCTTCGACGTTGTTTTCCTTTTCCAGCATGTTTTCCGGCATCAACCCGGCGGCGCTCTCCTTTGCGGTAGAGCTTGGGCGCCCACAGCTCGATCGGCGCCATACCACGCTGGCCGAGCGTCTCGACGCTCGCGGCTACGCATCCGCGATCTTCATGACGGGTTGGACCCAGCGCACCTACGTCGGATTGCAACAAGGATACGAGCAGGCGTTCACGACGCACGAAATCGACGTGCGCGGACAGTTCTGGACCCAACACACCGCTCCGTTCGTAACCACGCAGGCGATCGAGTTCATCGAAGGCGCGCTGGCCGAGGACAGGCCGTTCTTCGCCACCGTGTATTACCACGACACCCACTACCCGTACGTTCGACACCCGGGCGATACGGACCGCGGAGACGGTACGGAACAGCGCTACGACGGCGAAGTGGCGTTCGTCGATCGCTACCTCGGGTTCTTGCTTCAGTACTTGCGCCATCGCCGGCCGCTCTACGAGCAAAGCATCGTCGTCGTGACGTCCGATCACGGCGAGGAGTTCGGCGAGCACGGACGGTTGCAGCACGCCCGCACCTGCTACGTCGAAAGTACGCACGTGCCGTTGATGCTCTACGGCCCGAAGCTCGAGCCACGTCGCGTCGCTGCCGATGTCGCCCTGATCGACGTCGTCCCGACCGTACTGGAGCTCGTCGGCGCCACGGAGCAGAGCGACGACCTTCAGGGCCAGAGCCTGCTGGTGCCGCTCTTTCTGCCGCAGCGGGTCGACTCCGAGCGGCCTATTTTTTGTTCGGTGACGAGCCAATGGCGCGGCGACGAGCGCTTCTTCGAGCGGTCGGTGCGCTCGGGACCGTTTTCCCTGACGCTCGACGCGAAGAGCGGCCGCGCTCGCCTTTTCGATCGCCGGGCGGATCCGCGCGAACAGCGCGATCTGGCGGCGGACCCGGTTCAGGCCGCGCGCGTGGACCGGTTCCGCAAGCTGCTCTCGGAAATCCACACGGGCAATCTGAGCGACCGCCTTTCGGCGCATTGAGCCGGCCTCAGTCGTGAACGATGAAGGTCGTCGCGGGCTCGAGCGAGGGCAACCAGCGCACGCCGTGCCACCCTTCCGGGAGCGGTGGCTCCGTGAACGCGAAAAGCCAGCGCCCGTCCTCGGGAGACACGTTGATGCAACCGGCGCTCTTTCGCCGACCCCAGTCGTCGTGCCAGTAGGCCCCGTGCAGCGCGTGCGGGCCGCTGAAGTTTTGCGTCCACGGTACGTCCGAATGGACGAACTCGTGGGGCGCCACCATCGTCGCGGTGGCAAACTTGCCCGTGATTGGGAACCTACCGGTCGGCGTGGAGGCGGTTTCGAGCGGGTCCTTCCCCGGCACGGGCGTGCCGCCGCGGCCCGGCGAAATCAGGGTGACGTAAACCGGTCGTGTTCCCTCGTAGGCGATCAGCCAGCCGCCCCAGATGCTGGCCTGTAGCCACGTCCTGCGCCCGCGCATCAGACCCGTTTCGTCCTTCGCTCCCACGCTGGCGCCCCACGGCGTCTTGTCCCGCGGCGTGGGCACGACCGCGTCTTCGGCGTCGACCCATTGGCCGTCCGCGGTTTCGAGGAACGTGCGACCTTCTTGCTCGATCCGCCGGTCCGTGAGCTTCACCCAGGAAAGCCGCGGCCACGTCGAGCCTTCGAGCTCGAAACCCGCATCCGTGCGTCGATACTTGGGACGCTCGGCGCTACGAAAGAAAGCCAAGGGAAGGCTCACTCCTTCACCGAGCTCGACGCCCCTGAACTCGACGACGGGATAGGGCTTCGCGCGATCCTTGGGAAACCAGCGAAAATCCGCCGTGAACAGCCAGGAGCGACCGTTCGCGTAAACCTCTTCGGAATAGGCGACGGTCGAGCGCGGTCGGAGTCGCTCTCGAGCTTCGTGGATCGTGGACGGCAAGTCGAGGAGCTCGAAGGGCTTGCCGGTTGCCTGCGCCGGGTCGACGCCGGCCAGCGTCGGGTGGATGTCGCCCTTCCGCGCCCTTTCCAGGCGTCCGAGATGATCGGTGAGATCCCACTCGCGGCGTTTCTGTTCGTCCGAGCTGGGAAGAGCCTTGTAAAGCTCCGCGCCGTTCGACTCGGCGTACCGGTGCGGCCACGGAGTATCGAGCCTTGCAACGTACGGTCGGAGGCGCGCCAGCACGGGGTCATCCCCGTTCAGGGTTGCGCGTTTTCCGTCGACGCAAACGTAGCCGCGGGGCTCGACCGCGTACCAGGCTCGACATCCAGCGCCCGTGACGGGCACGTCACTCTTGAGCGCCACGGAGCCGCCGGTCCACATGTAGCCGATCCACTGCGTGTCGTGCCGCGGTTCGGGACGTATCCAGACGAAGCGCGTCTTGGCGTAAACCCGAGCGACCGGCTCGGGTTTCGTTGCCACGGAGAGGTAGGCAGGCACGTTTTCCCGGAGCGTTCCGCGACCCGAAGCGCCCGGCGCGGCGGCTGGTTCGGCGCTCGGCGCGGTGCGCGCGGGCTTTCGATGCGGGGGGGTCGAAACACGGAGCTCTTCGGGTTCCGAGCAGCCCGCGGCAAGCGAAGCGATTGTCGGCCAGAGCGTTGCGAGCAGCGCAAGCTTGCCGGAAAGTACCCGGTCGGCGGCGCGAAGCTGCATCAGCCGCGCCTCACCATGCGCCCGAAGTGTCGCATGCGCCGGACCCTAGCGCAGCCCGGCGAGCCGACCAAGATCCGAGAACAAATCTGGCACCGGGCGCGGACGGATGGAAACGCCCGTACGCGCCTCGAACGCGGAGTGGATCGATTCTGCGCCGCGCAGTGCCGGGTAGAGCATCGCGGGCCGGCGGAAAAACGGAAGCGGGCTGGCAGCGCCGGCGCGACGAGCGCTATTCTTCCGGCGCAATGGGGGAAGACCCAAAAAAAAAGGCCCCCCGAATCGGCGTTCTGATCGACCGGATGGGGAGCCACTACACCTTCGAGCTCGCCAGCGCGCTCGCGGACGCCGGACGCCGGCGCAATGCGCGCCTGGTGTTCTTCGTCGGCGGTCAGCTCGAGACGGCGGCGGCAACGCCGCAGAACCGGGGCTTCGATCTCGCATCGCCCGACAACATCGAGGGCCTGATCGTCACGTCCATCAGCTATACGCTCGATCAACCCTCGGTCGCGCGGCTGGTAGGACGCTTCGAGTCGATCCCTCGCTGCACGGTCGGGATCCGCTTTGCGGACATCCCCTACGTGCAGACCGACAACCATCGCGGCATGCGTGCCCTAGTCACGCACCTGGTTCGCGATCACGCGTGCCGTCGCGTCGCGTTCATCGGCGGTCCGGAAACCAATCCGGAGGCGGAGCTGCGGCTCCGGGTCTATCGTGAAACCGTTGCCAGGCTCGGCATGCCCGATCAGTCCGAGCTCCTGGTCTTCGGCGATTTTTCCGAGGGCGGAGGCCGTCTCGCGGCACGAGAGCTGATCGAGCGTGGCGTGGAATTCGACGCCGTGATCGGCGCGAACGATCACTCGGCCATTGGAGCGCTCCACGTGTTTCGGGAGCGGGGTATTCGCGTTCCCGAGCAGGTGGCGCTCGCGGGTTTCGACGATATCCCCGAGGCGAGCGCTGTCAGTCCGCCGCTCACCACCGTTCGTCAAGCGTGGCGCCCGCAGGCCGAAGCGGCGCTCGATATCGTGTTGAGCCAGCTTGCCGGAGATCCACCCCCGGAAGGGGTCACGGTGCGGGCCCCCATGGTGATACGGCGCTCCTGTCGTTGCTTCTCGGAAGTCGCTCGCGGGGCCGCGCTCGGGGCGCCGCCGGCGGCCGTGGTCGGGTTCGAAACGGCGCTCGGACGTGCGGAGCAGTCGCTCTCGCTGCTCGGAGGCTATGTCGCGGAAAATGGATGGGAGCGCAGCGTGGTGCGTCGCTTTGCGACGGTGCTCGAGGGTGGGCAGGACGTGTTTCTGGAGACGATCGACTCGCTTGCGAGCGCTTCGAGCCAGCCGGACAAGGGCGCCGCCATTTGGCAAGAGGCCATCAGCATTCTGCGGCGGGACATCACGCCCGCGCTCTCGGACTCGAACCGACGCATGCGCGCCGAGGACATCTGGCACCAGGCGCGCATCGTCGTGAGCGAAGCCGCCATGCGGCGCCACGCGCACGAGCGCATCAACGCCGAGAATACGACCCAGCGTCTGGCGGCCGCGGCCGAGGCGTTGATCGCACGCTTCGACGTCACCAGTTTGCCTGGCGCGCTGGTCGAACAGCTCGGTCCGCTCGAGATCAAGAGCTGCTTTCTCGCCCTGTACGAGGGTGGCCGGGGTCGGAGCGAAACGGCGCGCCTGGTGCTGGCTTTCAAGGACGGGCAGTTGCTCGCGCTGTCCGACGAGGAAAGGTTGTTTCCGACCGCTCTGCTGTTGCCGGCGGAGCTCTGGTCGGACGAGCGGGCGCTCGTGGTCGAGCCGCTCTTCTTCGAAGAGGTGGAGCTCGGCTTTGTGCTGCTCGAATTCGCGACCCACCAGGGTGCGCTCTACGAGGGCCTGCGGCAGCTGCTCAGCGCCGCCCTTCAAGGTGCGACGCTCGTGCGTCAAGTCGCGGAGCAAGCGGAGCGCCGCGGGGAGGCGGATCGGGAACGGCTCGGCCCCGAACTCGAAATCGCACGCCGGATACAAGGCTCCATTCTGCCGCGGTCGCCGCGCGTTCGCGGTCTTTCGCTGGCGGCGGGGATGCAGGTCGCGGCCGAGGCCGGTGGCGACTACTATGACGTCCTGCCTGCCCGCGACGGTTGCTGGCTGGGCGTCGGAGACGTGGCCGGTCACGGCCTCGGTGCGGGGCTGGTCATGCTCATGCTTCAGAGCGTCGTCGCATCCGCGGTGGCTTGCGACGACGCGATCGGTCCCGCGCGATTGGTCGAGGTCGTGAACCGTACGCTGTTCGAGAACGTGCGGGGGCGTCTCGGTCAGGACGAGCATGCGACGCTGGTCCTGCTTCGCTACTACGAAAGCGGGCAGGTCGCTTTCGCCGGAGGGCACGAAGACATCGTGGTGCTGCGCCACAACGCCGTCGCGGCGGAGGTTTTTCCCACCGTGGGGCCTTGGGTAGGAGCGACGGCGGACCTCAGCGGAGCCGTCGAAGAGCAAGAGCTGCGGCTCGCGCGGGGGGACTTGGTCCTGTTGTTCACGGACGGCGTCATCGAGGCGCGCAACGCAGGCGGCCAACAGTTCGGCCTGGAGCGGCTGCGCCGGGAGCTCGAGCAGCGGCGCGACGAAAGCGTAGAAACGATTCAGGCGGAACTGATGCGCGTCGTCCGCAGTTGGACGGCGCTGCAAGAGGACGATGTGACCCTAGTCGTTTTTCGATACGAAGGAGTCTGACGGGATTCCACTTCGAGAGCCCCGACAGGGGCGATAAAAAAGCAAAGAGCGCGCGACGCTCGCCGCGCGCTCTCGGGTCGATACGTGAACCGATGCGGCTCCCGTGCGGCCACCGGAGCCCGGTTCAACTCGTCGTCGGCGTCATTCCTGCGGGCAGTGGCCGTTGCAGCCGCCGCTGCCCTTGCACTCGTTCTGACCCTTGCACTCGTTCTTGCCCTCGACGGCGCAGGCGCCCTGGCCTTTGCACTCGTTCATGCCCTTGCAGCAGGCTTTGCCTTCGGCAGCGGCTTCGTCGCCGCCTTCGGCCATCTCGCCGCCGGCTTCCTCCATGGGCTCCTCGGCGGGCATTGCCGCTTCGTCGCCCGTTTCCGGCATTTCCGCCGGCGGCGTCGAGCCGCCACAGGCGGCGGCAATCAGGCCTGCGGCCGCCGAGGCGGCCAGTTTCTTCGCGATGCTCATGTCCATTTGTCGATCTCCTCGCTTCAGCAAGCTTTGAGGTTTCCGTCCCACTCACCAGAGCTTTCGGAGCGATTAGCCTCGAGAAAGCGGCACGCCAGTGTGACGTGGGCAGCATACTGCGGTGCGCCCGGAACGGTTTCCACAGATCGGGACAGATCGGTTATTCGGCTGGCCGGCCATTATATGTGGCGCATGATTGGATCGAACATCGTGGTGGCGCTTTGCAATACTCGGGTGTGCCTCGTCGCGGCTCGTTCGATCTTTGGCGCCCGAGGGCGCGTGCATCGACACAGGGGCGCGGATGGCGTGACGCGCGCTCGTTTCTCGTGTGGTTCGTTGCGCTGTGCACGGTCGCGCTGGCGAGTTGCGAACGCTCGTCACCGCCTGTTCCCGCGACGGCACCCGCGGGGAACGCGGGGTCGGCGAATGCCGCCCGGGGGGCTCCGTCCTCCACTCCGCGCACTGAAGCGCGACATTTCCTTTGGAGGGTTCAAGCCGGAGCGTCGGTCGTGCACCTGCTCGGTTCGGTTCACGTCGCGCGCTCCGATTTGTACCCGTTGCCGGCGCCTATCGAGGACGCTTTTGCCGCCAGCGACACGCTGGTCCTCGAGGTTCCCCTCGACGCGAAGAGCCGCGAAGGCGCCGCGGCCGCCGCGCTCGAAGCAGGGCTCTATCCAAGAGGCGATTCGCTCGATCGCCACCTCGACGATGCGACGAAGGCAGCCCTCGACCAGTACGCGAAGGAAAAGCCGGCGCTTGGGCCTGTGCTGCTGAGGATGCGGCCGTGGATGGCGGCCACGACCCTGCTCGTCGCCAACTTGAGCGAGCTCGGTTACGACGCCGATCACGGCATCGACGCCCATTTTCACGAGCGCGCGGCAAAACGCAAGATGCGCATCCTGGCGCTCGAAACGATGGAGAGCCAGCTCGCACTGTTTACGGGACTCGCGGAGGCTACGCAGGTTTCGATGCTGCGCGAGACACTCGAAAGCCTCTCCGATATCGGGCCCACGATGGACGCGGCGTTTCTCGCGTGGAAGCGCGGTGACGCCAAGGCGCTCGAAACCGAGTTGCTCGAGTCGATTCGGCGGCCAGAATACGAGGCGGTGTTCAAAGCCATGTTCCTGGATCGCAATCGCGAGATGGCCGAGCGCATCGCCGAGTATCTGCACGAGCCGGGGCGCTACTTCGTCGTTTTGGGCAGCGGTCATCTGGTGGGCAAGGGCGGTATCGTGGAGCTGCTCCG
>DASWGX010000215.1:0-2873 GCA_036393455.1 Polyangiaceae bacterium | reverse complement strand
GCCCGAACGCGCCGCGCTGGTTCCAGCTCGGTCTCAAGCTCGAGCTTTGAAACCGCGTCAGCGGCCTCTCAAATTGGCCGGATACGCGGCGGCGGCCGGCGCGGGGCCGGCGCGACGAAGCTTGCCTTGCCGAGCCCGTCGCGAATTCGCGCCAGATCTGCGTCGGGGTCGATCAGCGGGGCGATGGGGCGTCCGTTCAAGGACACGAGCGCGTCCGCGCGCACCTCCACCGGGCCGAGCCCGCGCCGCGCGAAGTCGTCGCGAATGTGGTGCGAGAGCTGGAGGATGAGATCCGGCTGTCCTGCCATCTCGCGTTCCTGGAGCGGCGTCAGGTAATGCCGAGGACTCACGTGGAAAACGCGTCCGCTGCGCTCGTTCCGCACCACGAACGTGACGCTGCCGTTCTTCTCGCGCACCATGACGCGCCACGAGAAGCGCATGCCCTGCTCGTCCCAGCGCACGTTGCCGGAATAGAAGAGGAACCGGAGCGGCAGCGCGAGCTGACAGAGACAGTAAGCGCCCGCCAGCGCGAGCGCCGCCACGCGCCGGGTTCCCGGCGCCGCCAGGACGTCGACTCTGCGCGCTGGCAGGACGTCGCCGCTGGCGGCGGGCCCGCCACGGCCCGCGCCGCCCGAGCTCGGCGCTTCGCGCTTCGCGCGAGCACCGGAAGCTCGTCGTCGCACCAACCATTCGGTCCAGCGCCGCGGCCAGGCGGGGGAGAAAAACACCAGCGCGGACAAGGTCATGATGACGGGGAACATCCCGATCGGGAACAGGAGCCGCGTCACGACGTGGAACGCCATCACCGCGACGTATGCGAAGGCGCGCGTCTTCGACCAGAGCAGCCACGCGACGATGCTGGTGTCGAACAGAAAACCGGCCCAGCTCATCGCATGCGGCGCCCACGGCAGCGCGAACAACGGACCGAGCAGCGGCAGATCCGTGCGCGCCGCGAGCCAGATGCCGAGCGGTTGGGCGTGAAGCAACCAGTCGGCGTTGAGCTTGGCGAGCCCGGCAAAAACGTACACGACTCCCACCTGAAACCGGAACAGGTAGAGCCATGCCGCGGCTACGCCCTCCGGCCCAGCGCGCCTTTCACGTTGCCGCCGCTGGCGAAAAAGAGCGTCGACGGAGCACGAGCGATGCGCCGGAGAAACCGCGAGCAGGAGCCCGAGCAAGCTCGCGAGGTAGTAGTGGTTCAAGTAGTTCGTGAGGTCGACCAGCTGCAAGTACGCGAAGCCGATGACGAACAGCGACGCGGCGACGCGAAACAAGAACCCGGCCGCCACGCAGAGCGCGAGCCCTGCGAGCACCCAGAACAGGGCGTGCATGACGTCCGGCGGGGCGGCGCGCACCCATTCGAACCCCCAGTACTTGAAGTGAAAGCGCGGCTGTACGAAGAAGCGTTCGACCCAGCCGTATGCGATGAAGCGGAGCAGGCTCGCGCTCATCGCCACGCCGAACAGCACCCGGAACGCGACGAGCCACGCGCCGTCCACCGGACGAACCAGGGCGTCGAGGCAGCGCGCCGCGCATTTCTCGCGGCCCTGCGGCAGGCCCTCAGTCATTGTCGCCCTCCGAGCCCATCGGTAGCTCGAGGTCGAGCACCGAAACCATTTCACTCTTGAGCAGGTCCGTGATCCCCTTCACGGCGGTGTGCACGTCGAGAGCGGCTGCTTGGTTCTCGGTCAGCGCCCGCTCGAACGGCGGCTCGAGCCGAGCCACTGCGGCCTCCGCCGCGTCGAGAGCGGCGAGCATGCGTTCTGCGGTGTCCGCCGCGCCGACCGCGCCGAGCCAGTCGTCGAAACCGACGCCTTCGTTGTCCTCGCCGCAGCCCTGAAACAGGCGTCGAAAGCCCACCAGATTGTCCGCCATGCTCTGCGTGGAAACGAGCGCGTAGGGCGACTCGACGAACTCGGGGCAAGGCGGAGACGAGCATTGCGTCGTGAGCCCGAGCGGCCGCCCGAGCTTCAAGTCCTTGAGCTCGACCTCGACGTAGAACAGGCCGCGATTGACGGCGTTCAGTGCGGCCTGCTCGCTTTCGTAGACACTGCTGCCGGCACCCGCGCCGACGAGCTCGGCGCGGAAGCCGCCGGATCCCCATGCTTCGCGCAAGGCTCCGACCCCCGCGAGCACGTCCCCACCGAGCACGGCCGCGTACGCCGCCTTGCGCCGCGCGCGCTCCGCCGACCCGAGCGCGTCCCAGAGTCCCTCGTCGTTGAGATCCGAATGAGAGGCACAGCCATTGTCGGCGCCGCCGTAAAAGAGCAGGTATTCGAGCGCCGAGAGGCCGCGCGCATTGAACGAGGATGCAGCGAATGCCGCGCGTTCGTAGGCGCGGCTCTCCGTTTGCTCGTCGACGCGACAGCGGCTGAAGAGTGGAAAGAAGTAGACGGGCGCGCGCAGGTCTCGGCCGCCGGGATCCTCCGCCATCGGAGCCGCCGGGCCGAAGCGGAAGATCTCCGCTCGCTGCCAACTCGACATGGCTTTTCGCCACGCTTCGCGTGCTGCCGCGAGGTTCGCGGCGCTCGGCTCTTCCGCGCTCTCGGCGCTGGCGTCACGCAGCCGCGCCGCGGAGAGCTCGAACTCGCAGTAGTGGAACACCGCGCAGTCGGCGGCCTGCTCGAGCAGCTTGCGTTTGGTGAACGCGCCGCCCGCGGGCGTCACGGCCGTGCACGGCGGCTCCTCCACGTCGCTCGCGCCGCCGGCGCCGCCGTCCGCTCCCGCTGCGCCGCCGTTCGATCCGGTCGCCGAGCCGTTGGTTCCAGCGCCGTCGCCGCCGGCGCCGCCCGCGGCATCGATGGGCCCGCCCGTCGCGCCGCTCGTGGTCGCCGCGGGGTTCGTTCGTCCGGTAAAGACGATCTCGTCCGGCG
>DASWGX010000214.1:0-3454 GCA_036393455.1 Polyangiaceae bacterium | reverse complement strand
CTTGCGAGAGCACCTCGGCACCGAGCACGGCATCGTGCTGAACTTCCCAGCGTACCGCGAGCACGATCCGGCGGTGGGCGCCGTCACGTGCTTCCCCCCAGGACTCAAGGAGAACGGAGGCATTTTCTGCCATGCCAATACCTGGGCAGTCGTCGCCGAGGCGCTGCTCGGACGAGGCGACCGCGCTTTCGAGCACTATCGCTCCTTCTTGCCGGCTGCGAAGAACGACACGGCCGACCACTACACGATGGAACCCTACGTGTACTCTCAGTTCATCACGGGCAAGGAGCACCCGAGCTTCGGACGCGCCCGCAATTCGTGGCTGACCGGCACGGCGGCGTGGGGCTTCGTCGCCATAACCCAGTACATTCTGGGCGTGCGCGCCGACTACGACGGCCTCTCGATCGCTCCTGCGATCCCATCCAAGTGGGATGGCTACGAAATGAAGCGCGTCTTCCGTGGCGCCACGTACGACATTCGCGTGCGAAACCCGCATCATGTCTGCAGCGGTGTCGCCAGCCTCAAGGTCGACGGCAAGAGCATCGCCACGCCGTACGTGCCGCCGGCTGCCCCGGGATCGACCGTCACGGTGGAGGTCGAAATGGGGTCGAACCGGCCCGCGTGAGGTGCGAGCCACGCCCAGTCTTTGTCGATATACTGGGTCGCATGAAAACGTCCCGGGCTTCGCCGCTCGTGATCGAGGCGTTCGGCGCGACGCACGTCGGGCGCAGCCGAAAGCACAACGAAGACTCGGTGCTCGTGCGTCCGGACCTCTGCTTGTTCGCGGTGGCCGACGGCGCGGGAGGTCACCAGGCGGGCGAAGTGGCGTCCGCCCTCGCGGTGCGCTCGCTGGCCAACTACTTCGGCGCCACCGTGCGCGCCACGCACGACAACTCGGAGTTCGACGGGTTTGGCGTTCCGGTCGGCGCGCGCCGGCTCTCCGCGGCGATTCACAAGGCGAACCGCGACGTGCTCGAGATCGCCCGCACGCACGAACGACACCGCGGCATGGGAACGACCGTCGTCGCCGTCAGCTTCTCGCCGCGGTCGGCGCTGGTACACGTCGGACACGCGGGGGACAGCCGCTGCTATCGTCTGCGCGGCACCCACCTGGAGCAGCTCACCAAGGATCATTCCCTGCTGACCGATTTGCTCGAGCAACGGCCGGACCTCGATGAGGGCGTGCTCGCGAAGCTTCCGCAGAACGTCGTCACGCGCGCCCTGGGCATGGAGCACGAGCTGCGCGTATCCATGGCGTCGCACGCCGCGCTGCCCGGCGACCGCTTCTTGTTGTGCAGCGACGGTTTGAGCTCCATGCTGCCCCCGTTGCAACTGGCGGACACGCTTTCCCAGCAGGAGCCGCCGGAGACCGTGACGCACCTTCTGATCGCGATGGCGAACAGCGCGGGAGGTCGCGACAACATCGCAGCGCTCGTGGTGGACTGTGAAGGCGAGCCGCCCGGCGCGCCGAGCTGGGTTCCACCTTCGCCCACCGCCGATTCCTACGAGGGGGAACAGTCCGACCCGGAGCTCTTGATCATCGGGATTGAAGAGCTCGACGTGGCCGAGCTCCTCCACGGCGCCAGCGACGAGCTGCTCGACGCCGTGAAGCGACTGGCACAAAACCAGCGTTGATGTCCGCGCCTTCCACTGCGCTCGAGCGTCACGCGCCACCCCGCTTCTGCCACATCCCCGCGGTGGGTGGATGCATCGGCGAGGCGCCCGATGACTTCGTCGTGGACGAAATCCCCTTGTACGAGGCGAGCGGCTCCGGGCAGCACCTGTTCGTGCGCGTTCGCAAACGCTCGATGACGACGCCGGAGCTGTGCCACGCCGTCGCGCGCGCCGCCGGCGTGAACGAGCGCGACATCGGGTACGCCGGACTCAAGGACCGGCACGCCGTCACCACCCAATGGCTATCTCTGCCGGCCGCCGGCGTCGACCCGGAGCGCTGGGACTTGCCCGACGGGGTGGAAGTGCTTGCCGTGAGGCTGCACGAAAACAAACTCAGAACCGGTCACCTCGCCGCGAACGCTTTCGACATTCGCGTCGTGGGCGCCGGGGAGGGCGGCGCCGAGCGCGCCGGCGCCGTCGTTGCGTTCCTGATCGAGCAGGGAGTGCCCAACTACTTCGGGCCGCAGCGCTTCGGCGGCGGCGGCACGAACCTCGCCGCCGCGCTCGACTGGGCGCGCGCCGGACTGCCGCGAACACGGCGTTTCAAAGCCAAGCTCTGGCCGAGCGTGCTGCAAGCAGAGGTGTTCAATCGTTACTTGACGAGCCGGCTCGCGCTCGGCACTGACCGGCTACTCGACGGGGAGGTAGTGCGACTGGATCGCACCACGCGCTGGTTCGTCGTCGACGATCCGGAAAAGGAACGCCCGCGCCTCCACGCGCGCGACGTGCACCTCACCGGGCCCGTCTTCGGTCCCCGAGCCCCGAGGGCCGCGCGGCGCGGCGCGGCGCTCGAGCTCGCGGCGCTCGGGGAGCTCGAGCTTTCCGACGCCGACCTCGCACGCCTCGGCAAGCTCGCGCCGGGCACGCGCCGCGACCTTTTCATGCGGCCGACCGGAGCGGCGATCGAGCCCGGCGTGGACGCATCGTTTCGCGTTTGCTTCTCGCTGCCCGCGGGCGGATACGCCACGCAAGTGATTGGCGAGATCACGGGGACGCCGGATCCACGACGTAGTTCCGACGCAAGAGGGCGGCCGTGAACGCCGTCCGCAAGTAAAAGCCGCGCGGCAGCGTCGAGTACATCGTGCCCTCGGCGTCGATGGCGACGCGCCGCGCGGCGCGGTTCTTGGCCTTGGGTCGCACCTGCAGGAACCTGCCGAGGTGCCCGGTGATGCGCTCCCAATCGCCGCGCGCGATGAGCCCCGAAAGTTCTTCCCAATCGAAGCGCAAAGCCTGCTCCTCTTGCTCGCTCGGGCTCCACAACACGGCCTGCCCGACACGGCGGAGCTCCGGCCGAATTTCGCGCGCCCCTTCGACGGGCACCCAGAGCACCCTGGCCAGCTTGGCGCGGACTCGCGAGCGCACCCACTCGGTGCGGCTCATCTCGGAAAGGTCTATCGTGCACACGAACGTCGATTCGAGGGGAGCGCCGCGGCGATTCACCGGCAATGTCTTCAGCTCGACGCCGAGCTCGACGAAGTCCGGCTCCGCGCGCGAGCCGGCGGTCGCACCGAGCAGCCTTTCCAGGAGCTTTCCGGTGAAGCCCTTCGCGCGGTGAAGCGACGGCGGCGCTTGGGTTCCCGAGCGCGCGCAAAGCTCGGCGAGGGTCGCGCCCGCCAGCGCCCTGGCGCGGAGCAGGAGCTCGCGTTCGGACCGGGGCGGGGCGATCCCTGGAAGGTCGCCCGCGTAGCTCACCGTTGAAGCGGCTGGAACTGCTTCGCTCGGAGCAGGTCCACGATACCGCCCTTGCCTACCAGGTGACCGCTGCCCAAAACGACGAAGT
>DASWGX010000213.1:0-2623 GCA_036393455.1 Polyangiaceae bacterium | reverse complement strand
CCTCGCGACTGCGTCGGCCGTGCTGGTAGTCGCCGCCGACTCTCGCTAATAGTCCGACGGTCCGGCGCCACGAGGCCGGTATTTCAGTGGCCGGACCATGCACTTCGTGACGAATCGACCCGTGCGAATCGCCGTGATCGGCGTCGGCAACGCCGGCGGCGCTCATGCCCGCGATCTCTCCGCCGGCTCCGTAGAAGGAGCGGAGCTCGCCGCCGTCTGCGACGTCAATCCGCGGGCGCTTTCGGCGTTCACGGGGATCGCGAAGTTCGTGGAAAGCGAAGCGCTGATCCGCTCGGGGCTCGTCGACGCGGTTCTGATCGCCACGCCCCACTACCAGCACGCGCCGATCGCGATCGACGCGATATGCGCCGGGCTCCACGTCATCAGCGAAAAGCCGCTCGCGGTTCACAAGGCGGATGCCCAGCGCATGCTCGAGGCGTACGAGCGCCGGCCGTTTGCGTCGCAGATCTTCGGAGAGCTTTTCGGTTTGCGTTTCGACGCGCGCTACGCGGGCCTGCGCTCCTTGATCCAGACCGGCGAGCTCGGCGAGCTCAGGCGCGTGCAATGGACGCTCACGACGCCATTTCGCCCGGAGGCGTACTATCGACGCAGCCGCTGGCGCGGCACCTGGAGCGGCGAGGGCGGCGGGGTGCTCTTGAACCAGTGCCCGCACGCGCTCGATCTTTGGCAGTGGCTTTTCGGCATGCCCGAACGCGTGCGCGCGTTCTGCCGTTTCGGTCGTTTTCACGAAATCGAGGTCGAGGACGACGTCACCGCTCATCTCGAGCACTCCACGGGCATGAGCGGGGTTTTCGTCGCGACCACCGGGGAAGCGCCGGGCATCGATCGCCTCGAAGTCGTGGGAGACTCGGCCACCGTGGTGCTCGATCAAGAGCGGTTCGAGCTTTTTCGCAACAACGTGGCGGCGAGCGAGTACAGCCGGACCGCGCTCGGCGGTCGCCCCAGCGTCACTCGACGCGAGATAGTCGTGGAAAACCGCGGCTCGTCGCGGCTCGCGGTGCTGGACAACTGCGTCCGCGCGATGCGGGGGGAAGCAGAGCTCGAGGTTCCGGCCGCCGACGGGATTTCGAGCGTCGAGCTCGCGAACGCGATGATCTACTCGACGCTGAGAGAGGAGACGGTCTCGCTGCCGCTCGATGCCGCGGCCTATGACGCGCTGCTCAAGGAGCTGATCCTGGAGTCGGGCGGAGCCGCCGCGCATCGTCGCCCGGTGCTGACCCCTCGGAGCAAGACCCGCTGAGCGCGGCCCACCCCGGCCGAGCCCGTAGCGGCGGGGCAATCTCCGAGCGGGAGGGGCGCGCACGGCGGCGATGAATCGGCAAACGGGCATTGGCCCGCGCGGCGCAGGCGCTTCCCAGTTCCGGTCAAAGCATTCGCCGAGAGCTTTCGTGGTGTGCTCCAACGTCAGCAGGTAGGCTTTCAGCGTGGCGCCCCGTCTCTATCTTGTCTGTGGCCTGCCCGGTGCCGGGAAAACCACGCGCGCGCTCGAGATAGCCGCATCAACACGCACGGTAAGGCTCTGTCCCGACGAATGGCTCATGGCTCTAGGCATCAGCCTCGTTGACTACGAATTCCGGTTCCGCCTCGAGCCCCAAATGCTCCGCCATGGTGAGGAACTGCTCCGAGCCGGCGTGGGCGTGATCGTCGAGTTTGGGTCCTGGGCTCGCGCCGAACGCGAAGCCATAAGGCAGATCGCCGTCCGAACGGGCGTGGCGGCAGAACTTCACTTCATGGACGCGCCGCTGGAGGAGTTGGTTCGGCGAGTCCGGCAGCGCGGCGGCCCGAACGCTACCGTTCTCGTGGACAAAGTATTGCTCGAGTATTCGAACCGCTTCGAACGCCCTGCGGAGGATGAGGCTGCATCGTTTGACCGATACGTCGGCCCGACCGAAGCGCTAAAGTCCTGAACGTCGCTGACTACGACCAGTCTGTCCATCGCCTTGCTGACGTATCCCCCGAAAATACAAAGCTGTACGTTGAAGTTGGCGTAGCGGTGGAGTGCCGCGAGCGCCATAAGTCGCATCCGCGTCTGGCGGTTCATGGGATGTACCTTCCCGAAATAGCCTCGGAGGAGCGCCGTGACGAGCAGAGGCTCGCCTGCGCAGCTGAACATGGACGGCCCGAGAAAATCGTAGTCCCGCGGCCCGACCATTGCGTCACCAAAGTCGATCATCTCCGTGAGCTGCCAGCCAGTCGCGTCGCGTTGCACAAGTACGTTGAAGGGCGTGTACTCTCCAGTAAGGAGCACTCGATCCTCGACTTCGTTTTCGGGCGCCCACTCGCCGACTAGGTCATCTAGACCCTGCTCGAACCACTGGGGAACGCCGAGCGAGGTGTGCCTTTTCCGACAGTTTACCTTCTGATTCCGTAGGAAGGCGCCCCACTCAGGCGGAAGCGAGGCGAGCTCACCGAGGGGCAGGCGATGAACCGCGGCCATGGTCGAGCCAATTTGCTCCATCACGCTTACCCGGTCGTGAGTACCGATCTCATCCCAGCACGTTGCCAGCGCCAAGCCTGGAAGCTTTTCCATGACTACGTACAGCCATCCGTCGTCTCGAGTGCCTTCGGCGATGAGCGTGGGAACCTTCAGAGGGAGCGTCTC
>DASWGX010000212.1:0-14624 GCA_036393455.1 Polyangiaceae bacterium | reverse complement strand
CCCGCCTCCACCCCCCGTCGACGAGGCCGCTCCCATGGAGCCTGTGCCAGCCGAGCCCATGCCGATGGAAGCGGCTCCGGCCGCGCCGGCGGAGATGCCGGCTCCAGCCGAAGCCCCGGTAGCCGAGGAGGGGGACGCGGCGCCAGCCCCACAGATCAGCGGCCACGTCGAAGCCGCCTACCACGTCAACCTGAGCGAGCCGGAGGCGGAGGTTCCGATCTTCTTGCGAAGCTACGACGGTTCGAGCGGAAACTCGTTCTACTTTCACGCCGCGCACCTTGCCATCAACCATTCGTTCACCGACCAGGTGAGCGCCACGATCGAAATCGACGCGGGTAACGACGCATTCCTCTCAAGCGGCGCCCTATTCGACGTCCAGGAAGCCTACGCGACGTACATGGCCCCCTTCGGTCTCTCGCTCACAGCCGGCAAGTTCGCCACGTACGAAGGCATCGAGCTCATCGAGGGTCCGCCCAACCCGACCATCACCCGTGGCTTCCTGTTCGGCTTGGCCGAGCCTTTTTGGCATGTTGGCGCAAAGGCCCACTACGCCATCGGGGACGTCGCGGACATCGGTGTGGGCCTGGTGAATGGTTGGGACGTGCTGGTCGACAACAACGACGGAAAGACGATCATCTTCCGCATCGGCGTGACACCCGTCGAGCAATTCTGGGCAGGCCTGTCCGGAACGTACGGACCCGAGGTTGCAGACGATCCTACGGCCATCCCGCCGGTCGAAGGCGAAGACAAGCGTTTCTCGCTCGATCTCACGGGCGCCGCAATCCCCACGGAGATGATTACCCTCAATTTCCAGGCCAACTTTGGCTCCGAAGAGAATGCGGCCGTGAATGGGGACGACGCTTCCTGGTTCGGTTTCGGAGTGCAGCCGGTCCTCGCATTCGACGAGGCCTCCGTAGGCGCTCGCTTCGAGTTCTTCTCCGACGGCGACGGTGCGCGCACCGGCATCGAGGATCTGAGCGTCTGGAACCTGACTCTCACGCCGGGCTACACCTTCGACGAGGCGCTCACCTTCCGCGCGGAATACCGTCTCGACTCTGCCAGCGAAGACGTATTCAACGGCGAGGGTCAACAGCATACGGTGGCCCTCGGCGCGCACTACGTATTCTGACCCCGGTAGCTTGCGGGGCCGGCGTGCGGTGACTGACCAGCGCCGGTCTCGCGCGCGGTCGGGCCCTCCGCGTTCGCGCCCACCGAGTCGGGCAACGCTCCCGGCTTCCCGTCGCAGAACCGGCTGTCCCGGGCGCGAGCTTCGGCGCTTGGAATCGCGGGAGGAGCACCGCGTTGCGAGGCGCGAGCGTCGTGTGGAAAACACCGCAAACACGGGTAGAAGCGCGTTGCTGAGTGCCCCGACCTTGTAGAGAGGTGACACGTCGGCTAAACGGGCGGCGAATCATGGCGCGCCGTTTTCTTCCGCTCTCCGTCTTCACGTTCGCGGCTCTGCCGCTCTCCCTCGCTGCCACGGCGCGAGCCCAGTACTACGCCGCCGAACCGCCGCCGCTCGGCGCTCCCTGGTACGAGGCGCTCGAGTTTTCGGCCTTCGCCGACGCCTACGCGTCGGTGAACTACAACTTCCCGAAGCCGCAAGACGACGCGAACGGCTTCCGCGCCTACGATACCGACAACGGCTTCGCCCTCGCCTGGGTCGGGCTCGACGTCGGCTATGAACCGGACCCGGTCGGCGGGACACTGAGCTTGCGCTTCGGGCCGACGGCAGAAACCATCGGCGCGAGCTGCCTCAGTGCCGACACGGCGTGCGACGGCGAACGCGGTCTCGACGTCGTCAAGCAGGCCTTCGTATCCTTCCAGCCGTTCGGCGCCGGCAGCCGTCTCACGCTGGACTTCGGAAAGTTCGACACCATCTACGGCGCCGAGGTCGCGGAGAGCCAGCATAACTTCAACTACACGAGGGGCCTCTTGTACTGGCTCGGTCAGCCCTTGTTCCACACCGGTCTCCGCCTAGGCTTCGAGATCGTGCCGGAGCTCTCGGCGACGGCGCTGGTCGTGAACGGCTACAACAACAGCGTCGACAACAACGTCGGCAAGTCGTTCGGCCTTCAGCTCGCATACGCGCCGTCGGATCGCTACGCGCTCTACTTCGGTTGGCTCGGAGGCCCCGAACAGGACGATACCGCTCTGGTCGAGTGCGGCGCGGGCACTTCGTACAGCGCCGAACAAGGAGCCTGCGTGCCGGATGCGGCGGCTCCGGACGCTGCCCTGTATCGCATCGATCGCGGCGGCGCGAACGAGCTCGAGGCGTTTCGCCACTTGCTCGATCTGGTCGTTGTGTACAGCCCCATCGACGTGCTCGGCCTCCAGCTCAACGCCGACTACGGCACCGAGGGCGTGCGGGGAGCCAGCGGAGTCGAACACCAGAGCTTTTACGGAGTCATGCTGGCGGCGCGCCTGGAGCTCACCGACGTCTGGGCCGTGGCCGGTCGCGGCGAGTACTACGCGGATCCGGACGGGCGCACGACCGGGTTCTCGGACACGTCGCTCGCGAGCGGAACGCTGACGCTCGAGGCGCTGCCGACGGAGAATCTGGTGTTGCGCCTGGAGCAACGCGCGGACTTCGTGATCGACTCCGAAGCGGAGCGCGACGGCGCCGCCACGACCGAGTTGTTCGGCAAGGACCTGCGCGACGGCGCGAGCCAGCAGCACACGACGACTCTGGGCGTCGTCGTGCGCACGAATTGAGCGCGCCAAGCGTGCCGGCGGAGTCTCACAGCGCTTCGAGCGCGAGCACGACGTCCGGGTGCTTCGGAACGCGCCGGAATATCGACACCAGGTAGCCACGGGCGCGCTTGTCCTTCGAAACCGAAAGGGCGCGCCCGACCAGAATGCGGAGCGCCAGCGGCGCTGCGTCGGGCGGCGGTTCTTCTTTGCCGGCTTTGACGCTGGCGTCTGCCTCGCGTCCGGAGGCCACGTCGATCAGGATGTTGAGCCAAACGCTCATCGGTCCGAGCAGTATCGGGAACTTCGCCACGGCGTCGCGCGCGGCTTTGGGCTCTTCCGCGGCCAGGCTCGCGTACACGTACTCGATCAGCGCGGTAGCGGTCGGCGTACCTTCCGCGAGGGCCGTCCGCGCAAGCTCCATCGCTTCGCCCGCCTTGCCCTGATAACGATAAAGCCGCGCCAGGCGCAGCCGATACACCGGCCGTTTCGAGCCGTTCTTCCACGCGGACGCGAGCCCCGCGGCGAGCTCGAGCTCTCCCTGATCGAGTGCGGCGTCGAAAGCGACGATTTCGCCCCAGGGTACGTGCGGCACAGAAAAGTCTTTGAGCGCCTCGACCTTGGGGTAGCTGCTCGCGTCGATCACGCCGGACGCCGTCATGAGACCCGAGAACTCGGCTCGTTCCCGGTCGTCTCCGAGCGATTCGAGGGCCGCGTCGAGGCCCGACTTGTCCAATGTTTCGTAAGCGACGACGGCTCTGACGACCGCGACGTCCGCGCTCGTAGGATCGAGCTCCTCGATCGCCTTCTGCGCTTCGTCGAGCCGCCCGCCGAGGAGGGCGACCCGCGCGGCGAGCACGCGCGCCCGTGCGTACAGGGCGGAAAGCTGGAGGGCGTGCAGGGCAGCGGCACGCGCAAGCTCTTCGTTGCCACCCTGAATCGCGAGAAAGCCGAAGTGCGTGGCCATGGCCGGCGTCTCGCTGACGCTCACGCCCTGCTTGATGGCGCGCCCGGCGCGCTCCAAGTCTCCGGATTCGAGCGCCGTCAGAGCTTCGATCATCGACGGAATGGGCTTGAGCGGGATGGGTAGCTTGGAGCGATCGGCCGCCGTCGTTTCGGCGTTGCTCGGCAAGCGAGGTGGACGATCCGGATCGACGGCCCACACGAGCGCGCGCAGGGCGCGAGTTTCCGCTCGATCGCCGAGGCGCTCGGCGATCTTTTCCACGATCGGTTTCGCGCGTTCGGCACCGAGCTCGAGGGCGACCCAGCGCGCGAGCGCCATTGTCGCGAACACGGACTTGGGGTCGAGCGCCGCGGCCGCTTCGTAACGCTCGACCGCGCGGAGATCGCCGGCTCGCTCGAGCACGGAGCCCGCGGCGAGCTGGTACACAGGATCCTTGCCCGCCTTGGCGTCCCATTGGCTGAGCAACGCCGCGGCGCCGGCCAGGTCGCCTTCGACGAGAAACGCCGCGACACGCCCCGCCGTGTAGTCCTTTTCCTCGACGCCGACCTCGCGAGCGCGATGCGTCGCCGAACCGATGCCGCGCGGCTCTCCCGGGTTGAACATCGCGAACAAGATGCGGTTGTCGAGCCACTGCTTGGCGGCCTTTTGGCTCAGCGAATCGAGCTCGATGGCGCGGCTCAACTTGTCGTTCGACGCTCGAAGCTGGCTGATGTCGCCGCTTTGCAGCATGCCCTCGACCTCCCTGGTGAGCTCCACGGCTTCGGCGAGCCGTTCCTGCTTGACCTGCCGAGCATAGAAGTAGGCGCCGCCCCCGCCTGCGGTGACGAGCACGATGGCGAGGGCCAGAACCCAGGTGCCTCGTGCCTTCACGCGCGGCGCAGCCTCCCATGCCGGCGCCGCGCCGCCGCCCGGCTCGTACACGCCTACGCGAGCCAGATGCTCGAGTACGAGCGACGGCGCCGGCACGCCCGAAAGCTCGTCGAAGGACCGGACCGGCCAGGCCGATGTCTGGACCGGTATCGTGTCCGGCGCCGCAAATGCCTGGGGGTACGGCAACCGCTCGTAGGCGGGCGCCGCCCTCGGCGCCGGCACCGCCACGGCCGGCGCCGGGTACGGCACCGGGTTTTCCCGGGACGACGGTGTCTGCACGAACGGGCTCGGGGGAGGAGGAACCCGGGGAGCGGGGAGCGGCGCCGGACGAGCCAGCGCGCGGGGGGCGGCCGCGACAGGCACCTCGAAACGCGGCCGAGCCCCGTCGGGAGGGCCGAGGGGTTCCGCGAGATCGGTCAGCGATTCGAGCTCCTCGCGCTCGGGCTCTTCGAGGTCCGAAAGCGACTCGATTTCGACTCTCTCGTGCGCCGGCTCGATGAAATCCGTCATGGACTCGAGCTCGATGCGGTCAGCAGAGTCCTGCCCTTGCGGAGCTTTCGTCCCGGAGCCGAGGCGACCTCGGGGGTGGGTAGGCGTAAACCCTCCTGTCGAGACCTCCTCCAAGAGGTCGCCGGTGAGCGATTCCGCAACGGCAGGAAGGTCACTGACACGTGTGGGCGGCGGAATGCTCACGCGACGCGGCATCGTTCGTTCGACTTCTCGGGCTACGGCATCGACTCCCACGCGCTTTTGGAGGCCGGCGAAAAGGTGGGCGCGCTCGTGCCAGAGCTTGGTATCCGGGTCCTTGTCGCCGAGTTGGCGGGCGCGAGCGAGCACCTTGTCCGCACGCGCGGCGTCTCCGCGACGCAATAGGACCTCGCCCAGGAAGCGAAAGGGTCGGCTATCCTTGAGATCGGCCTTTCCCGCCGCGACCAGAGCCGTCTGGGCCTCCTGGAAGAGCCCGCGGTCGAGATACATGCGACCCACGGCGAGCATCACGCCCGCGTCGTTCGCGTGCCACGTTTCGGCGTTTCCTCCCACTTCCCGCGCCAGTTGCTCGGCGCCGGAGGTGCTCAAGTACGAACAGAGCGCGATCGTCGCGTCGACGTCGGGATTGTTCCTCCACCGGTTCAACAGTTCGTCCAGAGCGCTCATCGTTCCGGAGCCGCAGCATACTCGGAGCGGAAGGACGGGGACCCTCGTTTTTGGGCCGATTCGCGCGCAATCGACGGCCCCGGGCGCGAGCCCCCGAACGCGCCGCAGCCCCGCGACTGCCGGCGCGTCTCCGGCACACGGGCCGTGAGCACTGGCGCGAGGGCTCGGAATTCGTCAAAGTCGCCGCGAGCCAAGCCTGAACGTCGCTCCACGAGGCAATTCGATGTGCGGAGTATTCGGCATCTACGGACACCCTGAAGCTGCAAAGCTTGCGTACCTTGGCCTACACGCGCTTCAGCACCGGGGCCAGGAGAGCGCGGGGATTGCCACCAGCGACGACGCTCAGCTCACGCTGCATCGCGGGATGGGCCACGTCATCGACGTCTTCCCCGCCGGTCAGCTCGAGAGGCTGATCGGCGAGCACGCGATCGGGCACGTACGCTATTCGACTTCCGGCGGTTCCCTGCTCAAGAACGCGCAACCTCTGGCGGTCAGCTACGCCCGCGGCTCGATCGCCGTGGCCCACAACGGCAATCTGACGAACGCCGAAGCCTTGCGCGAAAGGCTCGAGGCGAGAGGCTCCATCTTCCAGAGCTTGAGCGACACCGAAGTGATCGTTCACCTGGTTGCCATGAGTACCCAGCGCGCCGTGGAGGATCGCATCGCCGACGCGCTGGCTCAGGTGCGCGGCGCCTATTCGCTCTTGTGCCTGACGGAAAACTCGATGATCGCCGTGCGCGACCCGATGGGTTTTCGCCCGCTGTGCCTGGGCCGCTTGCCCGGCGCCGCGGACATCTTCGCCGTCGCGAGCGAGCCGTCGAGCTTCGACCTGATTGACGCCGAGTTCGTGCGCGACGTCGCGCCCGGCGAGATGCTGGTGCTCGACCGGCACGGTATGCGGAGCATGCGACCGTTCGCGGAAAGTCCGCAGAAGACCTGCATTTTCGAGTACGTGTACTTCGCGCGGCCGGACTCGCGCCTGGACGGAATCAGTGTCTACGAAGCACGCAAGAACCTCGGGCGAGCCCTGGCCCGGGAGCACGCGGTACAAGCCGACGTCGTCGTGCCGGTTCCGGACTCGGGTGTGCCCGCGACGATCGGCTACGCCGAAGCCTCCGGGCTGCCGTTCGAAATGGGGCTCGTGCGCAGCCACTACGTCGGTAGAACGTTCATCGAACCCGAGCAGAGCATCCGCCACTTCGGTGTTCGGCTGAAGCTCAATCCGATCAGCGACACCCTGCGCGGTAAACGCGTCGTCGTCGTCGACGACAGTATCATTCGCGGCACCACCAGCCGCAAGATCGTGAAAATGGTGCGCGACGCCGGCGCGCGCGAGGTTCACATGCGCATCTCCAGCCCGCCGACGCAGTGGCCGTGCTACTACGGCATCGATACACCGACGCGCAGTGAGCTCATCGCCTCGACGCATACGATCGAGCAGATCAACCAGTACATCACCAGTGATTCGCTCGCCTACCTCTCGCTGGACTCCATGGCGGAGGCGGTGCTCGGCGTGCAGGACCGGGGCTACGGCGAGCCCGCGGAGCCGGCTCCGGACGGCGCAAAGCACCTGCCCATGGTTCCCCCGCCCAAGGATGCATCCTCGTTCTGCATGGCTTGCTGGGACGGCAAGTATCCGGTCGAGTTCCAGCGTCACCCGCGGCAGCGCCAGATGCGGCTCCTGGACGTGTAGGCGGACCGCTCACGAGCGCGATCACGGCTCGCACACCTCGCCTCGAAGCCGATCGCTGCCGACGTTCGCGGGCTCCGCTACACTCGGCGGAGGATGCTCGAAAGGCTGCCCCCCCGCGTCTCGGTGTACGAGGTTTCGCCGCGCGACGGATTTCAGAACGAGGCCAAACCGGTTTCGCTGTCAGGCAAGCTCGAGCTGATTCGTGCCCTGTTGCGCGCGGGGCTCACGCGCGTCGAAGTAACGAGCTTCGTGTCGCCGCGCTGGGTTCCGCAGCTTGCCGACGCCGAGGAGCTCGTGAACGGGCTCGAGCGGCCCGAGGGCGTGCGCTTCAGCGCCCTCTGCCCGAATAGCCGGGGGCTCGAACGCGCGCTGGCGGTAGACTTGCAGGAGATTGCGGTATTTTTGTCGGCGAGCGAAACGCACAACAAGAAGAACACGAACAAGACGATCGCTCAGTCGCTCGAGGTCTTCAGCGAGGTAGTCCCCGCCGCGCTTTCGGCGGGGCTCGGCGTGCGCGCGTATGTGTCGACCGTTTGGGGCTGCCCCTACGAAGGCGGCGTCGACCCGAGGCGCGCGCTGGAAATCGCGGAGGAACTCGTGAAGCTCGGCTGCTACCAGATTTCGTTGGGCGACACGATTGGCGTTGGAACGCCGCTGCAAACCCGACGGATTTGTGAGCTGTTTCTGGGCCGCTTCGACGCCGCCAAGCTCGCCCTCCACTTGCACGATACACGAGGCACGGCGCTCGCCAACGCGCTGGTAGGGCTCGAAACGGGGATTTTGGACTTCGACGCCTCGATAGCGGGGCTCGGCGGCTGTCCTTATGCGCCGGGCGCCGCGGGCAACCTCGCTACCGAAGACTTGGTGTACATGCTGCACGGTATGGGCGTCGAAACCGGGATCGACCTGCCGCTGCTCGTCGAAGCCGGAAAAGTAGCGGAGCGCGTCGTGGGCCGGCAGCTGCCGGGGAAGGTGCAGCGCGCGGGGCTCGCCCGCGTGCGCGGCGCCCGAGCGTGAGCCGCACTCCCAATGCGGCCGCGCAGCAGCGCCGTGCTAGCCTTTGCTTCATGCTTTCGGAGCAAAGCCGGACGAGCTTCGTCGAGCAGGGTTTCACCGTCGTGCCGGCTCTGTTCGCTCCCGCGGAGGTGGCGGAAATCGGGGCGGCATTTCGGCGCCTCGAGCGTCGCGCGCGGTCGTTCGCGGCTCCGACCGCCGTCGGCGATACGCTGTTCGTCGTGGAACCGACCGCCATGGACCGTGCGCGCATCGAACGCATCGTCTGGTGCGGCGGGGTCGAGCCGCCGCTCGCGCGCTTCGGACGCTCGCCGCGCCTGCTCCGCGCCGTGGCGGAGCTTCTGGGAAGCACGGCGATGGATCAGCTCATCAACCAAGCCCACGTCAAGTCTCCCGGCGACGAGCTCCGCTTCGACTTCCACCAAGACAGCTACCACCGGCGCTACGGCACGCCGCTGTTCGACGACGTGAACGGTCGCGGCAGCTTCGTGCAGGCGCTGACGGCCGTGGATCGCATGACGCCGGAAAACGGCGGGCTCTGGGTCGTGCCCGGCAGCCACGAGCTCGGGCACATCGCGACTCCCGACGGACGCTTGCCGCCCGACTCCTTCGACGCCGGGGCCGCGCTGCCTCTGCGGCTCGAGGCCGGCGACACGCTGCTCATGGGAGCGTTCACCGTGCACGGCAGTGGTCCAAACCGGAGTCATGCGGCGCGCCGTCTGTTCATCAACGGGTTTTGCTGGCCCGGAGCCAACCGGCGCGCGTACAGCGGGGCGGGCACGGGCCTTCGCGTCCACGCCGTCGCCGACGCAGCTTGAACCGCCTGGAGCCTTCGCGTCCCAACGGAAAATGTGGTTCGCCGTGAGCCGAAGCCGGCGCTAGAGTCCACCCTTCTCAGGACCCGAACACGAAGGGAGCGTGACGTGTGCCGTAGAGTGCTCGCCCGGACGTCTATTTTCGCCGCAGCGTGGGGCTGCAACACCTTCGACGATCCATCGGACAACCTGGGAGAGCCCGTGCCCTTCGACACGTCTGGGAGCACCGCTGCCGTGAGCGCTGCGTCGACCGGTACGGGGGGCACGGGTGGTGGGATCATCATCGGCACAGCCGGCACCGCGGGCGGCATCAGCGTCGCGCCGGAGCCCATCGACCCCACGCTGGTCCGTCGCGAAGGTTGCAGCATCGATACGGCCTCGCTTCGCGCGCAGGCGCTCGAGCGGATGAACCGGACCGTCGACAGCGCGTTCGTTACCTACCTCAACCTCTGTCTGCCCCAGAATTACAACCCGACGGTGACGGTGAACGGCGGCTCGGGCGTCGTGGTGCCGCCGAGCGCGCCCACGGCGCCGACCGACGCGCCGCGACGTTTCACGGAAACCAATGTCCAGGAAGCCGGCGTCGACGAGCCTGACTTCATCAAGACGGACGGGGAGTATTTCTACGTTGCGACCGGCGGGCAGGTCGTGATCATCGACGCCTGGCCACCGGAGGCCGCCGCGGAAGTGAGCCGCATCGGCGTGCCCGGCGAGGCGCGCGCGCTGTTCGTGAGAGGTGACCGCCTGGTCGTCTACGCACGCCTCTTCGCCTCGGCCCCGGACAGCTTTGCGCGCGTTCTGGAGAGCTTGTTCGCGAAGCCGTGCACCTACGGCTACTCTTGCGACGTTCGCGGCGACGGCTCACAGACCTGGATCGGCATTTTCGACATCGCGAACCGCGAAGCGCCGGAGCTCCTGCGCGAGCTCGAGTCCTCCGGCTCCTTCCTGTCGGCTCGCAGAATCGGAGCGAGCGTGCACACGTTGATGGACGACGGCATCCGCCTCCCTCCGATGCGGTTCGTCCCCGAGCCGGTGGCGGGCTTCGACCCGAGCTTGCCCGCCGAGCTCGCCTGCGTTCCCGGGCTCGGCTTCGCGGCGGTCCAAGCCTTGTTCCGTGACCTGCACGACGAGAACGCTCGAATCATCGCGGAAGCGCCGCGTTCGGCTTTCGAGCCGCGCGTCAGCGATTCGGCCTCCGACGACCCGCTCGAGCCCTGCGAGAGGCCGTACACGCCCGAAAGCTCGGAGGTCCAAACCCTCTTTCGGTCCACTCTGAGCATGAACCTGCTCACGCTGGCTTCGCTGGATCTCGACGAGCAGGAGGCCGCGTCGCTCACGAGCGTCGAGACTCCGCCGGGCACGAGCTACGCGAGCGAGGACGCCTACTACGTGGCGGTGCGCACCTCGCAGCTTGCCACGGGGGTTCCCAGCGGCGCCGCGGATCGCACCCTGGTTCACAAGTTCGCCCTCCGGCGCGCCTCGACTCGGTACGCGGCCAGCGGCGCCGCGAAGGGACGCGTGCTGAATCAATTCGCGCTCGACGAACGCGATGGCGTGCTGCGGCTCGCCGCGACGTCGTCGTTCGCGCCGAACCCCGACGCGCACAGCACCGTGTCGCTGCTCGAGGAACGCGACGGTCGCCTGGAAGTGATCGGCATGGTCGACAATCTGGCCCCGACGGAAGACATCCGGTCGGCGCGCTTCGTCGCCGACCGCGGCTACGTCGTCACCTTCAAAAAGACGGACCCGCTGTTCGTGCTCGACCTCGCGGAGCCGACCAGCCCGCGCGTCCTTTCCGAGCTCAAGGTTCCGGGTTTCTCCACCTATATCCATCCAATTGGCCACGATCGCCTGCTCACGGTCGGGTACGACGCCGACGATCAAGGGAGCTTCGCCTGGTTCACCGGCATCCGCCTGCAGCTCTTCGACGTCGGCGAGCCTACCCTGCCCGCTCTGCTCGACGTCGAGGTAATAGGTACGCGAGGCTCCTCGTCCGAGGCGCTGACCAATCACCTCGCTTTCACGTTCGCCGAGGACGAAGGCCTGCTCGCCCTGCCGCTCACGGTTTGCGAAAACAGCGCGGGAGGCGGAGCGGCCGGCGAGACGCTCGCGTTCAGCGGCCTCGCCGTCTACCAGGTGTCCGACGACTCCGGCTTCGACCTCTCGGGCCGCGTCGAGCACCCCCCGCTCACGGAAACCGCCGAACCGCCGGATTGTTTTACCTGGTGGTCGGAGGCGACGTCCGCGGTGAAGCGCAGCTTTTTCTTCGACGACTACGTGTATTCCGCGTCGAACGAAGCGCTCAAGCTGAACGCCCTCGGCCGCCTCGAAGAGGACGTCCGTGTCATCCCGTTCGGCGAGTCTGCCCCCGACGCAAAGTGAGCGTCAGCCGCCTCGGGCGGTGGCCGCCGCCTCGGATACGAAGCAGCCCGTCTCGAGGTCCACGACGACCCCCGGCAGGAGCAAGCGAAAGCCCTGCTCGAGCGCTGCCGCGCGATGATCCGCGAGATTGTCGTCGTGGTGCATCAGTACGATTTTCTCGCGCACGCGCCGCGGCAGCTTCTTCAGGTGGGAGAATGCGGCGTGCACGATGCCGGGATGCTCGGTGAAGGTGCAATCGTGGAAGAACACGACCGTGCGCGGCTCCAGCTCGACCAGACGGTCGGCGTCGACGATCGAATCGCCGCCCCACCATGCGATGCGATCTCCCTCGCCGTCGACCACGATCTCGAGGGCCGTGCTCGGCTTGGTGGGCACGTGTTGCGTCTCACGAACGGTGAGCTCGAGCCCCGGCGTCCGGAACGTCTCGGAGTGGTTCCAGCTCGCTCCGTGCGGTTTTTCCAGCGTCCCCGGCTCGAGCACCGTGAAGTAGTCCTGTAGTCCACCCGTGGTCGTGCGCGCGTTCTCGTCTCCGCGGTAGCGGAGCGATGGCGCCAGGAACTCCCAAATTTCTGCGAGGACGGCGGAGTGGGCGACGAGCGTCGGCTTGGCTCCGCCGGAAAGCACGGACCGGCCCACGTTGGCACCCCCGTAGTAACGCATCAGCGCGAAGTCCTCCAAGCCGTAGGCGTGATCGCCGTGGACGTGGGTAATGATCTGCCCGTCGATGTCCCACCAGGTGAGGCCGCGCGCCCACAACTGATCGGGTGCCTGGCGGCCGCAGTCGATGAGCCACGCGCGACCGTCGCGCAACCGCAGCAAGGAGCAAGTCGTCCCGTACAAGCGCGAGAACGCCGACCCGGAGCCGAGCACCGTCAAGGTCATGGACGGCGAAGGCTCGTTGCTCTTCGCGGTAACGGGACGTTTCACCTTCGCGGGCATCGTTAAGCCGCCCAAGCTCGGCACGCGGCGAAACAGCCTACCAGCGAAGCGCCGATGGGTGAACCTAGTTGCGAGCGACGTAGCGCGGGCAGCGGGCTCGTGCTCGCTAGCCGCCCGCGTTTCGCGCCTCGTCGCGAGCCGTCCTTCGCCGTTCGGAGCCGCACGGCGCGAGCCCCTAACGCTTCCGCGCGCGGTTGTTTCGACTCGGTGTCGCGAGGAACATGGCCGCCTGTTCCGCACCCGTCGCCGCGCTCTCGGTGGACGGCAGGGGGAGGCGCCAGCACGAGCGTCAATTAACGTCCGTTCCTGACTGCCGGGCCACCTTCGGCCGCGGCTGACATTCGGGGAATTGCATCGTCAATGTCCCGTCGGAGGCCGACAAGGGCTTTGTAACACTCCCCGCCGGGGCCTTCGAAGCGCCGGCCGAAAGCCGCGAGAATCCCCGTCGCCCTCGTCGCAATCGAACGAGCCAGCTCGGCTTCCGAGCGGCCTTGCGCATCGCGTCAGCGCCGGTCTTGTGCCTCCTCGCCTGACCACCGGAATGGAGGTCCGACCCCGGGAAGCGGCGCACGCTGCCGGAGGCCGCCTGCTTCAGTCCGCGGGGATCTCGAACGAGTCCGGCGTGCTGCCGTCGGTCGCGACGAAGTCCGCTGCCAGGCGGGTTTCGTCCGTCACCACGAAGGTGGCCCCATAGCCCTCGTTGTATCGCACCACGCTGCCGGCAACGGGCGTGCCGAATTCGTAGATGCTGCGTCCGCCCAGGCCGTTTACGACGTACACGATACCGTCCACGTCGAGACGCTCATAGGCGTGATCGTGGCCGGCGATGACGAGGTCGGCTCCCCACGCCGCGAACGGCCATTGGACCTCGCTGGTCGAACCGTGCCGGGACGAAGACGAGTAAGGCGGATGATGCATAAGCACGATCTGCCACTTCGACGTGGACGCTTCGAGGCGCTCCTCGAGCCAGGTCGCCTGAATCGAATCGACGCCGATGCCGTCGGGCTCATGGGGATCGCTGTCGAGCGCGAAAAAATGCACGTCGCCCCAGACCAGGTCGTAGTAGCGCTCGTTGCCGGGCAGCTCGAAGTAATCGAGATAGGGCTCCGCGCCGTCGGCGACCCAGTCATGATTGCCGAGCGTCGGAAAGAACCGGTTACGGTCCGCGCCTGCACCGTAACCGCCCGTGTAGGGACAAATGAAGGCGTGGAAATACTGCCCGATGTTCGCGTCGATGGTGGCGGCTTCTCCGTCCGGATAGTTGTTGTCGCCCACGGTGAGAACCAAGTCCGGGTCGAAGTCGCCGACCAGCGCCGCCACGGCGGCCTCCTCCGGCCCCGCGCTTCCGTAGTCGCCGAGCACGGCGAAGCGCACCGGCCCGGCCGCTACGGGCGTCTCGTCGCAGCCGGAGCTGGCCGCTCCACCAGCACCCGCCGCTCCCGCTCCACCGCCGTCGCCCCTTTCACCGGCGTCGCCGCCGAGGCCGCCGTCTTCGGATCCTGCAACGCCGACTTCTCCCCCGCCCGACATCGGACCAGCCCCGCCGGCGGAAACGCCGGACTGGCCGCGGTCGCCGCCTTCTCCGCCGGCTCCGACGGACACGCCGCCCGCGCTGCCCACGTCGTTGCCCGGCGCGGGCAACGACTCATCACGCCCGCACGCCCCCGTGACGACCAGCCCCAACAGCGCGAGCGCATGCGACACGAGACGAACTGGGAGCGGACCCCGACGTGGCACGACGCGGGCCAGGCTAGCACGCCGTGCACTCGGGGGCCTCGCGGGGGAAAACGGGCCCGCTCTCGATCGGTGGGCGGGGCCGCGCGCAAGCGCGGTTCAGGAAGAGGGAGTGGGTTTGGGGGGCGAAAGGTCGCCGGCCGAGAGCTTGTGGCAGTGGGAAGCGGGCCCGCGCTGGCGCGCGGATGGCTTGAGGCCGCGGGCAGCGGGCTTATGGGGTGATGGGTTTGGGGGCGCCGGCCCGTGAATGGTCAGCGCGTCACCTTTCAGCGAATCCGTGAGACGGGGGTGCCTCAGCGCAAGAGCGGATAGAACACCCGGCGGATGTGCTGCACCTGATGCATGACCGCTTGCACATCCTGCTCCG
>DASWGX010000211.1:0-12101 GCA_036393455.1 Polyangiaceae bacterium | reverse complement strand
GAGTCCACCATTTCCGCCGGAGACTGGCTGCGCTCTCAGCTGCACAATCTGAAGGACGACCTGGAAGACAGCGAGATGGCGCTGCACGACTACAAGCAGCACAAGCACATTCTGTCCGTTTCTCTCGACGATCAATCGAATATGTTGCGCGAAGAGATGCAGCAGCTGAACGGCGCTCTCACGTCCGTTCGCACGCAGCTCCAGCGGGCCGTCGCGAAGCGCGATGAGCTGAACAAGATCGACACCGCGAATCCGTCGCACCTGCCGGCGCTCGAGTTGCTCGACAACCCGACGCTGCAACAACTGCGCAGCGCCTACGTCGAGAGCGAGCGCCGCCGGCAGAGCCTGCTCAGCGCCGGCAAAGGCGCGCAGCATCCCGAAGTGGCGGCCGAGCAAGCCAAGACCGAAACGCTGCGCACCGCGATCCTGGACGAGGTCAAGAACATCAAGGAGGCGACCGAGCGCGAAGTCAATGTGCTCAGGCGCGAGGAACGCGGGCTCGCGGGTCTCTACGCCAACGCCGAGCAGCGCGCTCGCGACCTGAACCTGCTCGAGATCGAGTACACGCGCCTGATGCGCGCGAAGGACAACAACGAGAAGCTCTTTTCGCTGGTGCTCGAGCGCACCAAAGAGAGCGATCTGGCGAGGATGCTGCGGGTGAACAACATCCGCGCCGCGGATCGCCCCATCTTGCCGAAGGTTCCCGTCAGCCCGCACGTACCGATGAACATCGCCGTCGGCGCCTTGCTCGGCCTTTTGCTCGGGCTCTCGACGGCCATCGGCCGGGAGCATCTCGATCGCAGCATCAAGTCCCCGGAAGACATCGAGAAGGATCTGGGGCTCACCTTCCTCGGCATGCTGCCGGAGCTCGACGAAAACGGGAGCAACGGCAACGGTTACCGGTCACGCTACGGCCAGCGCAAGGCGGAACGGGAAGGCAAGAACGCCGGTCACGGCGACGCGCCGCCGCTGACCAACAAGCCCGAGCTCGCCGTCTACGAGCACTCGACCAGCGCGATGGCCGAAGCAGCGCGGGCGATTCGCACCAACATCCTCTTCATGTCTCCCGACGAGCCTTACCGTACGTTGCTCGTCACGAGCGCCAGCCCGCGCGAGGGTAAGACGACGGTGGCCTGCTGCATCGCCGTGGCGATGGCCCAGGCCGGGCAACGCGTCGCGCTGCTCGACTGCGACATGCGGCGGCCCCGGCTGCATCGCGTCTTTTCCAAGCTGGTGAACGAAGGGCTGACCAACGCGCTCATCGATCCTTCGCGCGCGGACAAGATGGCGCAGCAAACCACGGTGCCGAACCTCTGGGTCGTTCCGACCGGCCCGCTCCCCCCCAACCCCGCCGAGCTGCTCCACAGCGAAGCCTTCGAGAAGCTGCTCAACGCCCTGCGCGACAGCTTCGATCGCGTCGTCGTGGACAGCCCGCCCATCGCCCCCGTCACCGATGCAGCCATCCTCTCGACCAAGGTCGACGGGACGTTGCTCGTCGTGCGCGCGCTCAAGACGAAGAAAGACCCCGCGCGGCGTTCGGTCCGCGCGCTCACGGACGTCGGGGGGCGCCTCGTCGGCGTCGTTCTCAACGCCGTTTCCGGCCGCGGGAACCCCGACTACTACCACTACTACTGACGAGCGACGGTGGCTGCGTCCCAGGCCGAGGGAAAGTCGATGCTCGAGTCGCGTCGCAGAGTCTGCGTGGTCCTGGTCGATCGAGCCAACTACGGGCGGCTCAAGCCGGTGATGCTGAAGCTCAAGGAGCGCGCCGACGTCGACCTTTCGATCGTCGCGGCGGGCACGCTGGTTCTCGAGCGTTTCGACCAGCCCGTCCACATTCTGCGCGAGGACGGCTTCGACGTCTCCGGCGAAGTCTATCTCGAGCTCGAAGGGTCGACGCCCACGACCATGGCAAAGTCGGTGGGCTTCGGCGTCGTGGAGTTCGCGAGCGAATTCCAGCGCCTCAAGCCCGAAATCGTCGTGTTGATCGGCGACCGTTACGAGGCACTCTCCGCCGCGATCGCCGCTGCGTACATGAACATCACCATCCTGCACTTGCAGGGCGGCGAGGTGAGCGGGTCGATCGACGAAAGCGCGCGTCACGCGATCACCAAGCTTTCGCACTACCACTTCCCTTCCACGGCCCGCGCGCGCGACTACCTTCTGCGCATGGGCGAGCGACCGGAAACCGTGCTCGGTGTCGGCTGCCCCTCGAGCGACATCGCGCGCGCCATCGATCGCACGCTCTCCTCCGAAGTCGTCAACGCGCGCGGGGCGGGCATCGAAATCGACGTCGAGCGGCCGTTCATCCTCACCATCTTTCACCCTACGACCACCGAGTTCGGCGAAGAGTTCGAGCAGATGCAGACCGTCCTGTCTGCCCTCGACGAGCTCGGCATTCAGACGCTTCTGCTCTGGCCCAACATCGACGCGGGCTCGAATCACATCAGCAAGGTAGTTCGCGTCTTTCGTGCTCGAACGGGCCGCCCTTGGCTCAGAACCTTGACCAACCTCGCCCCGGAGCAATTCCTGAGCGTGCTCCGGCGAACCGCGTGCGCCGTCGGCAATTCGAGCAGCTTCGTCCGAGACGCCAGCTACTTCGGCACTCCAGTGGTCCTGATCGGAAATCGCCAAAACGATCGCGAAGCGGACGAGCACGTGCGGCGCGTACCCGTGGCCAAGGCGGCCATCGGCGACGCGATCCGCGCACAGCTCGCTCGAGGGCCCTATCCGCCGAGCACGCTCTACGGCGACGGTGACGTCGCGACTCGGATCGTCGACGCTCTCTCGAAGCTCGAGCCCTACGTGCAAAAGAGGCTCTCTTATCCCAGCGAGTCGTCGTGACCGAGAGCGCCGGCACGCGTCCGCGGCTGCTCGTGGCCGAGCCGGACGACTTCTCTTCCGCCGCGCGGCAGCGGCTCGAGCGAACCTGTGACGTCGAGCTCCGGCGTTGCTCCGCGGCGGAGCTCGGCGAAGCTTTCACCCGCTACGACGCCATCTGGTTTCGCCTCGGCCATCGCGTGCGGGCCGAGCACTTGCCGCCCCGGCCGCGAGCGCGCGTCCTCGCGACGCCGGTGACCGGCCTCGATCACATCGATCTCGAGGCGTGCGCGGCGGCCGGAATACGCGTCGTCAGTTTACGCGGGGAAACCGAGTTTTTGCGCAGCGTGCGCGCGACGGCGGAGCTCACCATCGCGCTCTTGCTCGCGCTGTTGCGCCGACTGCCCGCGGCATCGCGCTCGGTAGAGCAGGGACACTGGGACCGCGACGCGTTTCGCGGGCGCGAAATCCACGGCCATGTGGCAGGCGTCGTCGGGATGGGGCGGCTCGGCAGCCTGGTGGCCGAATACCTCGGCGCCTTCGGCGCCCGCGTCGTCGGCTACGATCCACGCCCGGACTTCCCCCTGCACCTGGCGGCGCGCGCGGATTCGCTCGGCGCGCTACTCTCGAAAGCCGACATCGTGACCCTGCACGCGAGCTACGGCACCGACAGCCATGACCTTCTGGGACAGGCTGAGTTTGACGTTCTCAAGCCCGGCGCCTTCCTCGTCAACACCGCGCGCGGCGGTTTGATCGACGAGGACGCGCTCCTCAAGGCCCTGGTTTCCGGCCGTCTTTCCGGAGCCGCGCTCGACGTGCTCAAGGGTGAACCCGAGCTCGCAGCGAGCCATCCGCTGGTCGAGTACGCCCGCGCGCATGACAACCTCGTGATCGTGCCGCACATCGGCGGCAACACCTTCGAGTCGTTCGAAAAGACGGAGGTTTTTCTCGCCGGGCGCGTGCTCGCGGCGCTCGGGTTGGATGCGCCGGCATGAAAGTGCTCGGAATCATTCCCGCCCGCTCCGGCTCGAAGCGGCTGCCGCGGAAGAACCTGCGGCTGCTCGGCGGTAGACCGCTCACCGCGCTCGCGATCGAGTCCGCCCTCGGCGCGAGATCGCTCGCCCGCGTCGTCGTATCCTCCGACGATCCGGAAGTGCTCGCTCTTGCCGGGAGCTACAGCGCGAACCTCCCGCTTCCGCGACCGCCCGAGCTCAGCGGCGATCGTTCCCAGGCCATCGAGTACGTCGTCCACGCGCTCCGTACCCTGGAGCAAAGTGAGAGCGAGCCGTTCGAGGTGATCGCGATCCTGCAGCCGAGCTCGCCGCTGCGCACGAGCGAGGACGTCGACGCCACGGTCGACCTGCTCGAACGAACCGGCGCCGACACGGCGGTGAGCGTGGCTCGCGTCCCCCACGCGATACACCCGGCGAAGCTCAAGCTGCTCGACGGCGATCGCCTGATCCCTTACCTCGAGGAGGAGCGGGGGCGCATGGCCGAGCACGAGCTGCCGCCCGTGTTCGTACGGAATTGCGCCGTCTATGTCACGCGCCGGGCGATCGTGGACTCAGGTCGCATCATCGGGGACGACTGCCGCGCGTTCGTCATGCCCGCCGAACGCTCCGTGGACATCAACGACGAAATGGACCTGTTGTTCGCGGAATTCTGCCTCGAACGCCGGAGCAAGCGTGATGCGGACTCCTGAGGCAACCGCAGCTCCGATCTTCATCGGGGGGTTGATGAAGTCCGGAAGCTCTTTGCTGCGCAAGCTACTCTGCGACCATCCCGCCATCTTCGGCGGCCTCGAGACCCATTGGTGCTCGGCGGAGTTCCGCGACGGCTACCGCGACCAGGGGTCCAGGCGCCAGCGCTGGCTCCGCGAGTTCTACGACGTCGACCCGGAACAGCAGCGGCGGTTGCTCGATGCCGCCGGCTCTCCGTACCAGTATCTGGACGTGTTTCTCGGTTGGTGCGCGCACCGCGAGGGCAAACGCCGCTGGGCGGAGAAAACGCCGGACAACGTGCTCCACCGCGCGCTCATCGCGGAACACTGGCCCGACGCCCTGCTCTTGCACGCGGTGCGCGACTACCGCGACGTGTTCGCCAGCTGGAAGAAAAACCGCAAGGGCACGCTCGACGAGTTCATCCAGCACTGCCGCTGCATCGTCGAGGCGCTTCCGGACGTGCTCGGCCGCCGCACGTCGAGCTATCTCGAGGTGCGCTACGAGGAGCTCGTCACGGATACGTCCCGGACGCTGCACGACGTCCTCGAGTTCGTGGGCGAGCCCTGGGTGGACGGCCTCGACGACTACGCCGGTGACCCGCGCGAGCACGAACTCGTGCTGCGCGTGTCCGGCAAGGACAGTCCCACTGCGGCCTCGCTCGGAAAGCCGATCTTCAAGAGCTCGGTCGGGCAGTACCGTTCCGTGCTCTCCGCCGCGGAAGTGTCCGCACTCGAGCACGAGCTCGAGGAACCGATGCGGCTTTGGGGGTGGCTGTGAACGACAGCCGCGCGCGGCTTCTGGTCTTGATGTACCACTACGTGCGCGACGTCCGCACTTCGCCATTCCCCGGCCTTCACGCCCTGGGCACCGCGGCGTTCCGCAGCCAAGTCGACCAGCTCAGAGAGCGCTACGAAATGGCGAGCCTCGAAACCTGCCTCGCTTTCGTGCGCGGGGAGTATCTGCCCGTCAGAGACCTCTGCCTGCTCACGTTCGACGACGGGCTCTGCGACCATTACGAAGAGGTGACGCCCGTGCTCGCGGAGCGCGAGATCGAAGGCGTGTTCCTGCTGCCCACCGGTCCGATCGAGGAGCACTTCGTGTTGCCGGCGCACAAGGCGCACTTTCTCGCGGCGAGCCTCGGCTTCGACGAGTACGAAGAACGACTCCTTCCCGCGCTCAAAGAGAGGGAGCGCGACCTGCCCGACCAGGTCGACCCCGAAGCGGCGCGAACCGCCTACCGCTGGGACGAGCCGCGCGTCGCCAACTTCAAGTATTTGGTGAATCGCGTCGCGAACGAACGGGCTCGCAACGAGGCCCTCGGCGCCGTGTTCACGCAGGTGTTCGGGTCCGAGTCGGATTTCGCGCGAAGCCTTTACCTGTCTTGGGATCGGGCGCTCGCGATGCAACGCGCGGGGATGATCTTGGGGGGGCATACTCATACGCATCCGGTGCTCGCCGCCTGCACGGTGGACGCCCAACGGCGGGAGCTCGAACAATCGCTCGCGCTGCTCGAACGACGTCTTGCGCCTCAGGCGAGCTGGCCATTTGCTTTCCCGTTCGGCAAGCGCCAGACCTTCGACGAGCACAGTGTGGCACTGCTCGGCGAGCTCGGCTACGGCTGCGCGTTCACGACCGAAGTCGGTTGGTGCCACGCCGGCGATCCGCTGCACGCCCTGTGTCGGGTGGATCCGAAGGACGTGCCGGCGCTGGTCGGTTGAAGGCCATGTCCGACGAGCCGGCGCGTCCAAAGCGAGGCCTCGGAGAGCACAACTCCGTCCGGCTGGAGCTCAGGCGCTGGATGGAGCGCGCCGACGCCGAGTTCGGCTGGGCTTTGCACGAATTCGGGGCGTCGGTTCTCGAAGCGCTGTGGCTACCGTGTTTCCAGGCGCTCATGGCGTCCGCGCGCACGCACGCCGCCCCCAGGCTGCGTCCGAGCGCGCTTCGAATGGTCGCGCATCACGCACGCCGCCGTGTCTGGCTATGGGCCGCGGAGGCTGCCCCGGCAAAGCCCGCTTTCGTCTTCTGGCCCGTGACGCGCACGCACTTGCCCGGAGCCCTGCCCGTCGCGGCCGCGCTCGAGCGTCGCGGGGCGTCCCTGGTGTTCTTCACGGACAAGCCGGCCTTGGCGCGAGCGCTCGGCGATTCGGGTCGCGAGATCCACGTCCCTCGCGGCACCGCGCGCGTTCGTGCACGCGCGAGAGCACGGGCGCGCGCCGCACGCCGGCTCGTTCGGGGCATACCCGCCATCACGACGCTCGAAAATGACGCCGAAAAGGCGCTGCGAACCGCCGTATGGACGCACCTGCCGCTGGCGTTCGAAAGCATCGCGACGGCACGGTACCTCCTCACCGAACTCGAGCCGCGCGCGCTCGTCGTCGGCAACGACATCAGCGTCGAGGGACGAGCCGCCTGCCTGGTAGCGGCGCGACAGAACGTCCCCACGGTCTGTGCGGCCCACGGCGCTTCATCGGCAAACCCGCTCCACGGCGACCACGTCGCCGAGCGCGTCCTGGTCTACGGCGAGACCGATCGCCGCGAGCTCGCCTCGTTCGGCTTGCCCCGTGATCGCGCCGTGGTGTGCGGCGCGCCGAGCTTCGACGCTTACCCCGGGCAGAGCGGCAGGGCATACCCCGCCGTAGAAAGGGCACTCGAGCTCACGCCCGGACGCCGGTGGATTCTGATTGCAACGTCCGGCCCGGGCGACAAGGTATCGAGCGCTCATCACCGCGCACTGATCGAAGTGTTCGCGGAGCTCGCCGAGCGCTTCCCCGACGTGCGCATCGCCGTCAAGCTGCACCCGAAAGACACCCTCGAAAATTACTCCAGCGCGGCGCGCTCGGGCCTGCGGGTTTTCGGAGCGACGACACCACTCGGCCAGCTGCCCATCGCCGACTGGTTGCAGGGCTGCCCGCTGCTCGTCACGGGCGGGTCCGCGGTGGCGCTGGAAGCGATGCTGCTCGACGTTCCGGTCCTGACCGTGGACTTGATGAACGAGCTCGAATCCGTCGACTTCATCGTCGCCGGAGCGACGCACCACGCCGCATCCAAAGAGGTTCTCTTCGACGCGGTCGCCCGATTCGCCGCCGGCGGCGATCTCCCGCCCCGCGCCGAGCAGTTTCTCGCCGAAAAGTTCCACGCGCGCGACGGCCGCGCCGCCGAGCGCGCCGCGGACGCTATCCTGGCGCTCGTCGCGTCGAGGCCCTGAGACCTCAACAAGCCCGGCCAGCGCCACCTGGAGAGCGGCACCGGCGAGCGACGCTTCAGTGGGTGTTCGGAGCGAGCCTTTCGCGAAGTCGCTTCACGAGCCCGGCACGCGCCCGTTCCAGCCGCCCGCGCTCGGTCTTGTTGCTCATCAGCACTCGATACGCCATGAGCGGGTACGCGACGCAAACCAAGAGCCCGCTCACGACTCGCCACCTCGTATCGAGCGAACGACCGAGCTCGAGCGCGCCCAGGCAGGCAAGAACGAGCAGCAAGAGCAGCAGCAAGAGGTTCCACGCATACGGGATCTCGATACGGCGCTTCGCCAAGCCGTGGATGGCCGTCGTCATCACGGAAACGCCCAGCACCATCGAAAGACCGACGCCGAACGCGCCCCAGTATTCGGCGGCGAGCAGCGCCGCGGGCGCCGTGACGGCGAGCCCGAGCGCGCTGACGAGCGGAAGCGAACGCGTGTCGCTGCCGAGCTCGAAGCCGCTCGAGAACAAGCTATACAGGCCGCGCACGACGTGGGCCCCCGCCAGCACCGAAACCAGTCCCGCGGCAGGGTGATAGCGGGGCTCGGTGGCAAGCAATATGAACTCTCGTCCCGCAAAGGTGATGAGCACCCAGAACATGCCGACAGCCGCGGCGTAGTACGTGGTGACCGAGCGGAAGAAGTCCTTGGGTTTCTCATGGGTCGCGTGAACCTCGAACTTGAACGGGCCCCACGCCGTCACGAGCGCGTTGACGGCGAGGCCCACCGGCAGCGCAAAGCGCGACGCGATACTGTAGTGTCCCGCTTCGACCAGGCCGAGGCGCGCGCCTACGACGTATTGACCGACGCTGGCGAGCGCGGCGCTGATCAAGTCGTGCGGTACGAACGGCAAGCCGTAGCGCACCATCTCGCTCAGCGTCTTATAGCCGAGGCGAGGGCGAAACCAAGGGAGCGTGACCGCTACGGCGACGGCCGTGTGCACCGCGGTGCCGCACAGGAGGCCGAGGACCGCGCCCTTGGCGCCATAGCCGAGGGCCAGCAAGGTCAGAGTCGTGGCGCCGATGACGACTGCCGTGCCGAGGCTCAGGCCCGCGACCAGGCGAGCTCGCCTGAGGCCTCGCAGCACGGCGCGCGGCGCCGCGGCGAGCGCGTTGAGCGCCGCCGTGGCGAGCGTCAACTCCACCAGCGTGACGCTCTCGGCGCTCGCGTCGTCGATCATCAGGCGAGCGATCGCCGGCGCCAACGCGAAACCGAGCAAGAATAGGCCGCCCGTCGCAACGGTGCTCGTGACGCAGGCCGTGGAAAAGACCGCCTCGCGCTCCGTGCGGTCCTTGGTTACGTTGAAACGGCGGTACAGGGCGCTCGGCATGCCGGCGCTCGCCAGTGGCTCGAAAACCGTGATGCAGATCGCCAGGAGCGCGACGATGCCGAATTCCGCCGGCTCGAGGTAGACGAGATAGAGCGGCAGGAGCAGGAAGTTCAACAGGCGCGAAAGCACGCGCCCGAGCCCGTAGACCGCCGTGTCGGACAACAGCGAGAGCAGACTGCGCCTCATGTCGGTGCCGCGCGGTCAGAGTAGCGCCCGGGCGCAGTCGGGACAACGTAGCTCGGGGCGACGCACTTGCGCTCGTGCGCGTCAGGACGTCAGGAAGCGACGGCGCTGCGAACGCCCAGCGTCTCGAGACGCTCGAGTCCTTCCAGCGCCTTGTCCACGTCTTCGCTCGTTTCGGGCGGCGGCAAGGACGAGAAGTGCGCTTCGGCGGGAAGCAACGACGCAATCACCTGACGCAGCTCGTCGGCGGTCCCGTCGAGGGCTTCCGCCAGGGCCCCGACGGCCTGCGCCATGACCGCGCCTTCGATCGGCGGCACCTTGGCCACGACGATCTTCGGATGCTTCGTGCGGTCGTGGTCCTCGCCGTCCAAGAGCAGCTCTTCGTACAGCTTTTCGCCGGGACGCTGACCCACGAACTCGAGCTTGATATCCTTGTCCGGCTCGTAGCCGCTCATCTTTATCATGTCGCGCGCCAGATCCACGATTTTCACCGGCTCCCCCATGTCCAGGATGAAGATCTCGCCACCGCGAGCGAGCGCGCCGGCCTGGAGCACCAGCTGGCACGCTTCGGGAATGGTCATGAAGTAGCGGCGCATCTCCGGGTGCGTCACGGTCACCGGCCCGCCCCGCTCGATCTGCTTGCGGAACACCTTCACGACGCTGCCCGAGCTGCCGAGCACGTTGCCGAAGCGCACCGCCACGTAGCGCGTGCGGTTTCGGTTCGAAAGCGACTGCAGGTACATTTCCGCCAGCCGTTTCGAAGCGCCCATGACGCTGGTGGGGTTGACGGCCTTGTCGGTCGAAATGAGGACGAAGGTCTCGACGCCGAATGCACCCGCGAGGTCGGCCACGACCTTGGTGCCGAAAACGTTGTTCTTGATCGCTTCGGCCGGGTTCGCCTCCATGAGCGGAACGTGCTTGTGCGCCGCGGCGTGCAAGACCACGTGGGGCCGGTGCGCGCGCAGCACCTCGCTGACGCGCCGCGCGTCCTTGATGTCGCCGACCATGGTTCGCAGATCGAGCCCCGGACGCAGCTGTCGCAGCTCCTGTTCCAGGTAGAACAGGCCGTTCTCGTTGTGATCCAGGAGGGCGACCGACGACGGCGAAAAGCGCAACGCCTGCCGCGCGAGCTCGCTGCCGATGCTGCCGGCTCCGCCGGTCACCAGGATGCGACGCCCCTTGAGCAGCTCCGCCATCGACTTCGCGTCGAGCTCCACCGGTTCGCGGCGCAGTAGGTCCTCGATCGCAACGTCTCGCAACATGGAGACTTTGACGTCGCCCGAGACGATCTGCGAAAGGCCCGGAAGCGTCTTGGTTTCGAGCCCCGCCGCGTGGCAAGCGGCGACGATTTCTCGGGTGCGAACACCGCTGGCTCCGGGCAGTGCCAGCACCGCAAGGCGTGCGCCCTCGTCGCGCGCGCGCCGGAGCTCCCGCTCGCCGGGGACGCCCATGACGCGCAACCCGCGCACCGACCCGCCGTGCTTGCCCGGGTCATCGTCGAACAACGACACGACCCGCAGCCCCGGGTTGCTGACGCGTTCGAGGTCGCGCAGGAACATCTCCCCGGTGTCGCCCGCTCCGATCAGGATGGCCCGCTTCAGGTCGGAGCCATGCACGCGGCGGCGTTCCTTCAGGACCCGGACGCAGAGCCTGAGCGAAGACGCGAACAGGATGGAGAGCAACCACTCTCCCACGTAGATGGAGCGCGGAACGCGCACGTCCGAGATCACGACGCCGGCGCCGATGAACACGCAGGTCGCGATCGTCGAGGCGCGGAGAATCGCCTTGATCTCGGGAATGCCCGCGTAGCGCATCAACCCGTGGAACAGCCCCGAGACCCAGAACACGGCGCCCTTGACGCCGAGCAGCACCACGAAGCCGATGTACGCCGCCCGCAGCAGATGCTCCGGCACGGAGCCGTCGAAACGTAGGAAGTAGGCGGCGAAGTAGGCGAGCGTCCAAACCAAGATATGGGCCAACACCACGATGACGCGCCGCCACATGCTGCTGATGGCGGCTGGCTCGATGGCGATTGGGCCGGTCTTGAGGCGTGTGCTCGTCGCGCGCATTGAGACGCTGTTCGGAGAAGTTCGTTGCTTTGACTCGCGGCGGCGTTCAGCGCAAGCGCCGGATCTCGGCCCACAGGCCGACGGGTCGGCGCTCTAGTCCGCACCCCAGCCGAGGCGTTCGCCGAGCAACGCCTCGAGCTCCGAAACCTCGTCGCGGTAGAGGCACGAAAGCTCCCTGCGCGCCTCCAACTCCACCCTCGGCAGGCCACGTCGGTTGTTGAAACGCCGGTAGACCTCCCCGACGCCGCTCTTCCGACTCATCACGATGAGCTCGGGGCAATGCCGCTCCGCGAAGCGGTAAGTCGAGATGCGCAGCCGTTCGAGCGCGGGTAGGCGCGGCACGATGCCTCCGCTGACTCGTCGTGCCGCGAGCCTGGGCCGGTGCTCCTCGCTGACGCCCAAGAAACGAAATAGATCGCGCAAGGCACGTTCTGGCGAGCGGTCGATCGTCTCCTTGCGAATGACGTGCACGGCGCCCTTGCCGAAATGCTCGAAGTAGCGTGCGAGCCCGCGCGCGTAGCGACCGTTTTCGAACAGTTCCGGCTGAAAGTCGATGGCACGCCGCAACGTCGCCACGTCCAGCGTTTCGTACTCCGGAAGCGGGAGCTTTCGGTTTCGGATGTAGTGCTTGTAGTGGGACACGAAGCGGTCGATCGGATCGCGCAATGACACGACGATGCGTACGCGGCCGAGCGTATCGAAAATCCTTCGAGGTGCTTCGGGGTGCGTCAGATAGCTGACCG